>JBOFDD010000074.1:0-7687 GCA_051646645.1 Bacteroidales bacterium
GGTGCTGATGATTTTATGAACATTCACTCCGTTGTTGAAACTGCTAAGAAAAACGGAAATTCTAAATACAATGCCATACTTGCTATTCTTCAATAGTAAGCACTTCTTTATGCCCTTCTTTTATACCTGAGTAGTTACTAATAAGTAGTGTATGGTTAAATATATTTAATTTGGTGTATTTTAAAAGTAGTTTGTATTGCATAGTACCTGTTTTGTTCTACATTTGTAGCGTAAACATAAAAAATCGTGGGTTCGAAGTCAAAAGTTGTGGAGAAAAATAAGCTTTTGACTTCTTAACCCAAGAGTAAAAAATCGATCTGTAATGAATATTGAAAACGTTAAGTCGCAGATGCGAAAAGGAATGTTGGAATATTGTATATTGCTCATCATCAGCAGGGGGCCGGCATACGTTTCTGACATCATCCAGCAATTGAAAGATGCTCGGCTTATTGTGGTCGAAGGTACTTTATATCCATTGCTTACTCGTTTGAAAAATGCGGAGTTACTTTCCTACAACTGGGTTGAATCCAATCAGGGACCTCCACGTAAGTATTACGAGCTGACAGAAAAAGGAATGGAGATCCTGAATGAACTGGAAAGTTCATGGAATGAAATAAGCGGCGCTATAGAACATTTGCGCCATCAAAACTAAAAAAGCATGTCTTAAACAAAATCAAGATGAAAAAGACTTTAACGATAAACTTGAACAACACAGTCTTCCATATTGATGAAGATGCGTATGAGACTCTTCAAAACTATCTGGAAGAATTAAAAAGTCATTTTGCAGGCGAGACAGATTGTGATGAAATATTAAGAGACGTTGAGGCTCGTATATGTGAACTGTTTAATGAACGTATCCGTTTCGGATTACAGGTAATCACATTGCCAAATGTTGAAGAGATAATCAATATGATGGGACAACCATCTGATTATGGAACGGTAGATGACGATACGGATGAGGCGAAAACCGAATCTGAAACACAAGCCGAAGAAGCATCTGCTGGTCCGGCACCTCAGTCTGAAAAAGCTTACAGAGGACGTAAACGTTTATACCGGGATAAAGAAAACGGTATGATCGGTGGTGTCGCTGCCGGATTAGCTGCTTATCTGAATATTGATGTAACATGGATCAGGGTATTGATGTTAATCTTTACGATAATCACATCAGGATCAATGTTTCTGATTTATATGATATTGTGGATCATTACTCCGTCAGCAGATAGTGCAGCTCAGAAGCTTGAGATGCGTGGTATTGACCCGACTATAGAGAATATATCGTCTTTCATTAAGGAGAACGCCGAAAAAGTAGCGCATGAAGCAAGAGAGGCGGTCCGTTCTCCAAAAAACAAAAACTTTCTGATCTCTCTTCGTGACCTCTTTCTGGAGGCTGTACGCTTTGTGGTAAAGTTTGTAGTGGCGATATTGGGAGTAGGATTCGGTTGTCTTGGTGTTTTAATTATCATTCCGTTGCTTATTGCACTGGCGGCACTGATATTTAATTTAGGAGATATATATCCAATATTCTTCACAAGTGCGGGTATCGGTTTTTCTAATCTTGCAGAAACTCCTTTATTTATAGCCAGTTTACTTGCTGTAATAACAATACCGCTATTGGTATTGTGTTATGTAGTAATCCAGAAGGCATTTAAGCTTCCTTCAATACCGAAAGCAATGCGATGGGTGCTGTTTATTCTGTGGTGTATTGCATTAATTGCATCAATTATTTGCGGAGTTAAAACTTTGCCGTTACTTTTGGAGGGTAATTATTATTACTAACTGAATGAATGATTGTGTATAATAAATATACAATCGGAGCAACAGGCTCTCTATAAATAACGTGAAGGATGAAAAGATATTTGCTGGTTATTGTTGCATACCTGGTAGTAACGTATTTCTCGTTAGTGCCAAGCGTCTCGGGTGGATCGTTGTCGCAGATTCCGAATATTGATAAAATAGTGCATTTTTGTTTTTATAGCGGAATCAGCTTTCTGACCTATTTATCTATCTGGAGAAAAAAATATCCGGCAATAAGAGTCTATCTGATGGTGATATTAGCTCCTGTTATTTTTGGGGGATTAATAGAACTTTTACAACAATATTTCTTTCCGCCGCGTACGGCCGAATGGGCTGATTTTGCGGCAGATGTATTAGGTTCTTTGATTGGTTATTGGGTTGGACGACTATTGGTTTGTTGTCGAAAATAGTAGATTGTAGATAAGAAAGGGCTGTCTGAATTCAGACAGCCCTTTCTCTATATAAGAAGATCAAAAAGAATCTTACCGGCCTCTTCTTCCGCTATTTCCACGGGAAGCACCTCTTGTTCCTTTTGAATTGCTTTTTGGTTTGCTTTTACCTTCTCTTGCGAGAGTAAGACTGAATCCACCTCTTGCAGGAGCTTCAGCAGTTTTAGGCTTGCTTTTTCCTACACGTTTACTGCCTGATTTAGAAGCAGAGCTGCGGTTTTCAAGTGATTTTGATGGACGGCTGCTGCTTTTTGGTTTGGCATGCTGGCCGCTTTTAGTTCCACTTTTCGCTCCACTCTTTCCTCCGCTTTTCGCTTTCGGTGTGTCGTCAGAGTCTTTTACCAGTTCCATTAGTTCGATAAGCTCTTTCTCTGTAAGGAAACGCCACTGACCTAAAGGAAGTTTGGCTATGCTGATATTCATGATGCGCACGCGCTTCAGCTTTACAACGTCATATCCTAAAGCTTCGCACATACGACGGATTTGTCGGTTCAGGCCTTGCGTAAGTGTGATGCGGAAACGGTTGTCGGCTTCTTTCTCGACTTTACACTTTTTAGTCATAGTGCCAAGAATAGGTACACCCGCAGCCATTTTCGTAATGAATTCGTCAGTGATTGGTTTGTTAACCATCACTTCGTATTCTTTTTCATGATTGTTTGAAGCACGCAAAATCTTATTTACGATGCCTCCGTCATTTGTAAGAAGGATAAGACCTTCAGAATCTTTATCCAAACGACCGATATTGAAAATACGGTTTGGATAGTTTACAAAATCAATAATATTGTCCGGATCTGTCTGATCGGTTGTGCAGGTAATCCCAACAGGTTTATTTAATGCGATGTAAACAGCTTCTTCCTGCTGTTTTACGATATGACCGTCAACACGTACAACATCGGCAGGTCTGATACGCATTCCTACTTCAGCTTGTTTACCGTTCACAGTTACACGACCAGTCTCGATGAAATTATCAGCCTCACGGCGAGAACATAGTCCTGAGTCGCTTATTACTTTGTTTAATCTTATGTCCATGAAAATTAATTTGTTTGCAAAGTTAATCGGAATCTTGAATACTCTCAAAAAGTAACACCTAACAATTTAAAAAAGATTGAGGAATGAGGCAAATATCTGGTTTTACTATAAATTTTATCTTTTTTAAAAGAGAAAGATGAGCTGTATAATAGAGAATGTTTCTAAATTTGTGCTGTATGATGGAATTAAATAAATGGTTTTCAAGAACCGAGCTTTTGCTTGGAGATGAGAAGTTAGAGAAACTTCGTAACGCACATGTGCTTGTAGTAGGTGTTGGCGGCGTTGGAGCGTACGCTGCGGAAATGATTTGTCGTGCCGGAGTTGGCAAGATGACAATTATTGATGGCGATACGGTTAATATAACAAACATTAATCGCCAGTTGGTAGCATTACATTCAACGATCGGAGAGTCGAAAGTAGAAGTATTGTCGAAGCGTTTGATGGATATTAATCCTGAACTCGAACTGATTGCAAAACATGAGTTCCTGAAAGATGATTCGATAGAAGCTTTGCTGGATAGTGATAAGTATACCTTTATTGTGGATGCAATTGATACACTTAGTCCTAAATGCTATCTGATCTATCACGCTTTAAGAAGAAAAATTAAGATTGTATCCTCGATGGGTGCCGGAGCAAAAGTTGATCCGACACAGATTCGTTATGCAGATATTTCAGATACATACCATTGCTCGCTGGCAAAAGCGGTAAGAAAACGTTTGCAAAAGATGGGTGTCCGAAAAGGATTACCTGTCGTGTTCACTACAGAACAGGCTGACCGTTCAGCAGTATTTGAATCAAACACAGAACAAAATAAAAAATCAACAGTAGGAACGATTTCCTATTTACCTGCAATCTTCGGATGTTTCCTTGCATCGCATGTAATTCGTAAGATTACCGGGAAATAAATCATTTTATTATGAATAAACGCGCTTTATTAAGTTTAGCACTAAGCTTCGGTTTAGTGGGATCGGCATTTACGTATGCAAAGCCGAAGGAAGTGAAGAATGTGATTGTAATGATTCCTGACGGAACAAGTACAAGTGTTTTGTCTATTTCACGCTGGTATAAACAAGCTCCTTTGGCTGTAGATAAATATTTATCGGGATTGGTTACGACTCACTGTTCAGATGCTCCGATCGGAGATTCTGCTCCTACAGGTGCAACTTATGCAACAGGAGTTCTTGCCAGAACGGGGAATATTGCTATTCATCCTGAGGCTACACCAAATGATCTGGTGAAAGTAGATCCTTCAAAAACATATCAGCCGGCATTCACTTTGCTTGAAGCTGCCAAACTAAAAGGAAAAGCAACAGGTCTTGTATTTACTTGTCAGTTGCCACACGCTACTCCAGCCGATTTTGCATCACATGGTGTTGGCCGCGGTGAATCTGACCGTCTGGCTAAACAGATGGTGTATAATGGTGTAGATGTCGTTTTTGGAGGCGGATGGCAATATCTTGATCCGAAAGAGCGCGAGGATGGCGAGAATCTGTACAGTGTTTTAGAAGATAAAGGAATTGGTCTGATTTCGAACAAGACTCAGTTTGAGAACATCGGGAAAAATACAAACCGCGTATGGGGACTTTTCGCACCGGATGCATTACCATTTGAAGATGAGAGAATTGATAGTGTGCCTTCTATTGCGGCAATGACAGCTAAAGCAATAGACATGCTAAGCAAAGATAAAGATGGTTTCTTCCTGATGGTTGAAGGAAGTAAAGTTGACTGGGCTGCTCATGCTAATGATACGAAAGGGGTAATTACAGAGTTCCTTGCATTTGACGATGCGGTGAAGGTAGCTATGGATTTTGCTGAAAAGAACGGAAATACGGTTGTTGTAGTTATGCCGGACCACGGAAATGGTGGTATCAGTCTTGGTAATGCAAAATCAAACGGATCGTATTCAAAAACTCCTTATAATACTATTTTCGAACCATTCAGAAAGATTCGTGTAAGTCAGGCTATGGCTTCAGCTATTTCGAATACAATGAAATATGCTGATTATGTTGCTTTACTTCAGGATGAATATGGAGTAACATTGCGTGGTGACGAAGGTTTGTACGAACCATTCAATGATGCTCAAAAAGCATTAGCTCTTCGTGCTGCTGCTGATTATTCAACAAACATGCTGAAGTATGAGCGTCAGATTTCAAAAGCTCTTGGTAAAGTCGGCTCAATTCTTATTTCTGTTGTAAACAGAGACAACTATATCGGTTGGACGACTTCAGGTCACGAGGGCGAAGATGTGTTTCTTGCAAATTACTCTCCTGCTGAACAGTTGAGAGGTGTAGTGAAGAACAGTGAAGTAAATCACTATTTGCAACGTGTATCGGATATCAAAGGCCTTGATAAGAAATCGGATGAATATTTTGTGCGTCACGATCAGCTTTTCAAAGGATATGATTATCAGATTGGCGGTGCTAACGAAAAATATCCGGAACTGACAGTTACAAATCCTAAAAATGGGAAAACGCTAAAAGTTGAAGCGTTTAAAGATTTCTATTACCTGAATGGAAAACGTACGCCACTTCAGAAAAAAGGAGATGCAACCACTACCATTGCCGGTTATACAGAAGCTAAAAATCATAAAGCATTTTACTTACCGCTATATCTGGTTGACGAAATAAAATAAGTACACGGAACATATTTATGAAAATGATAAACGTTTTACGAAGCTATGCATTGCTTGCTTTGCTGATCCTATCGGGTTGTTGTTATTCGTTGTTTGCCAGACCCAAACATGAATTCAGAGGAGTTTGGGTGCATACTGTTCATCAGAATCAGTATGCTACGATGAATAAAGATCAGATGCAGCGGTACTTCATCAATATGCTGGATACATACCAGCGAATGGGGATTAATGCATTTATATTTCAGGTCAGACCGCAAGCGGATGCTTTTTACTTGTCGGAACTTGAGCCTGTCAGTCGATTCTGGACCGGTGCTCAGGGGAAAACACCTTCTGAGAAATGGGATCCAATGGCTTTTTTGATTGATGAATGTCATAAAAGAGGAATGGAATTTCATGCCTGGTTAAATCCGTATCGTGTGACCTCGAGTGACAAGGAGCGTCTGGCAGAAGGTCATATGTATTTTAAACATCCGAACTGGTTTCTTAAATATGGCAATCAGATCTATTTCGATGCTGGTTTACCTCAGTGTCGTAAGCATATAACGAATGTTGTAAAAGATATCGTGTCGAGATATGATGTTGATGCTATTCATATGGATGATTATTTCTATCCTTATCCGATTGCCGGGAAAGAATATCCTGATGGCGATACGTTCAACGCATTAGCTTCATCTCAAGGCTTTGGCCCGGGACAACGGGATGACTGGAGACGGAATAATGTGAATACGCTGATTTCTGAAATTAAATCAACGATCGTTGATACGAAGCCATGGGTACGTTTCGGTATTAGTCCTTTCGGTATTTACCGCAATAAAAAAAATCACCCTGCCGGAAGTGAAACAAACGGGCTTGAAAATTATGGAGATTTGTATGCAGATGTTCAACTCTGGTCTAAGAAGGGATGGGCTGATTATATTATACCACAACTTTACTGGGAAATAGGAAACCGTGCAGCAGACTATGAGACTTTGGTTAAATGGTGGAGTAATCAGAAAGGACCGGAGCATCTATATATAGGGCAAAGTATTGTTCGTACAATCAATAACAGTGATAAAAACAGAGCTGGAAGTAATCAGCTTACGCGCAAAATGCAATTGATTGAAGAGAATAACAATATCTCCGGAAACTGCTGGTGGAACGGATACGATCTTCTTCAGAACTTCGGAGGTATTGCAGATAGCTTAACAAATAACTATCACTCAACAGTTGCACTGGTGCCTGCATACGAATCCATGTACAATAAAAAACCGAAAGAGGTATCCGGACTGAAAGCGGAATGGAAACCTGAAGGCTATTTCCTTACATGGAAAGTGGGTAAACAGAAAGATCAGGGTAACGCACCTTCCCGTTTTGCCGTTTATTGCTTTAATGACGGAGAAAAAGTGGATCTGAATAATCCGGATAAAATAGTAGCTGTAACAGGTAATACAGAACTGTTTCTTCCTTATGAAAAAGGAACAGAAAAGTATACTTATGTAGTAACAGCCATCAATCGATATAACTTCGAAAGTAAGAAAGGAAAAAAGAAAAGCATTAAGCTTTAATTTTTCGTTTAATCTTTATAAAGAGCTGCTTAAGCGCATATTTGCGTTTGAGTAGCTCTTTTTGTGGTGTGCCGTGCATGGTATATAACTTGGTGGTGCAAGGTAAGCGTCTCCGCGATGGTCTATTTCAGTTATAATAGCTTCAATCTACCTTTGTGGCAATAAAACTAAACAACTTATGAAAGCAGTAGAGCGCTACCAACTTACACTTGATCAATTCAAAGCTATACGCCATGAGG
>JBOFDD010000075.1:0-9424 GCA_051646645.1 Bacteroidales bacterium
CAGAACTTCAGATTTGCTGATGACTTCTTTCAGATTTGCGGTCACCCACAACACCCTTGTCATTCGCTAATGTTTCCTATCAACTCGGCACATACAGGAACTTACATCCTGCTAGCTTAATACCATGCCCGACATACAATAAAAAAAGAGGTCTCATTTCTGAGACCTCTTTTGCTTAGTTGCGGGAACCGGACTCGAACCGATGACCTTTGGGTTATGAGCCCAACGAGCTACCACTGCTCCATCCCGCGATGTTTGTGATACAAAGGTACTGCTTTTTTCTTCTCCTGCAAACTTTTTGCTATTTATTTTCTTATCAAACTCAATATATAGACTATTCTGACTTACAAAATGTCAAATATCAAGCTTTTGTTTCAATTCCTGATAGCCCGAAACACTAACTCTTAGCGATGCTCCGTTTTTCAGCACAACATAATTCGTCTCCTTTCCTTGCGAATCGATAGAACTGATTTGCGCAATGTTAACTATATACGAACGATGAATACGCACAAAGCGCTCCGACGGAAGCACCCGCTGAAAATATTTCATGGTCTGCTCTTTCAGGAAATTTCCTTTCGCCGTACACAAAGTCACATAATCACCGTCTGCCTGAATATAAAAAAGCTCGTCCAGCGAAATAATATGTACCTGATTGTTCTGTTTAACCGAAATTGTTTCGATCCGCTCCTCTGCAACCTCTTCGGGTTCCTCCTGCTCCATCTCCGAATAAGTGTGTTCGTTAGCCAAAGGTACACTTTCCAGATAGATCTCTCCGAAAAAGTTAGCACCGTTAATAATAAGTCGTTTCGATCCTGCTGACGTTTTAGTCTGACGACGATCTTTAAACTCACCAAATACAGATTGCACTGCCGGCTCTATAATCCAGTTATCGGGTACAAGAATACGGGTTTCTCCAAAAGCATTATTCACTTCCAGATAAGCATCGCCCTCTTCCAGTTCGCTTTTTTCCAGATTCAGATTTATCGTTCCGAATGCAACAGACAACCGTGCTCCCTTAAACGGCCTCTCCAGTATCGTATGATTATTTTCACCAAAAGCACACGAAATATTCACCAGTCCCTTCGACCCCGGCTTGATATTCATCACTCCCTTATCCCGGCTTGATATCCTGCGTTGCATCTGTATCGAGAATACGCCCGCAAGCACAAGCATCAATGCGATGAGTATGGTCAGCAGAGACGAATTATCATACGGAAACACCAATCCCAGTTTCTTGCACACCAGCGGTATTTCGTAATAAAGTCCAACAACCGTCACTACAGCTCCGGGAAGGAACATACGCATCAGCAACATCTTTAATCCGATTACAAGAATCAATGTCTGCCATGAGATTATTATTTCCGATACGGCATTAGGAATAATACCCAAAGAAGAAAGCACCAATATTATTGCCAAAGCAATTAATAATAAGCCGAACGATAACCCAAACTGCGTTTTCATAATTTTATTTCTTTTAGATTTTCAACGGCACAAATGTATATCGATCTTTCTCATTCTCAAATACTAAATCGACCGACAAAGCCCATTTTTCGGTGAATCCCGACGAATTACCCGACGAAATCAGATGATTTTATGCTTTTATGCATCGAAGAGCAAGTTGAAGAGCCAAAAGAATTATGTATTCATCCTATTTCGTTTCAAATGCTAATATAATAAGCAAAAAGAACAGTTATTTCGGGAAATAGCTGTTCTTTTTGCTTAAAAGTAAATCGCAAGAAAATCAATTAACGGTTGCAGATCCTCTGAATCGAAATTCCAGAAGTCATTATCAGGCAAACAATACACTGAAAGATTCAACTTATCTATGTTTGCTTTGATTCCTTGTTTTTTAAAACTTGCTTGCAATATATCTGCATATGAATATATTTTTGCTTTTTGCGCAGGAACTTCATAATTTTGAACAACAGGCGCATTCGTAAAAACTTTGTTTCCTATATCTTCCTGGTATTGATTAAATGCATCAACAATCTGTTGATGCGCAGGATTAACAATTCGTTCAAGTAATATTTCAAGATCACCATCATCTGAATTATTTGGAAATAAAAACACATTATCAATAAAAGAATTCTGAGCATTTATATACGCTTTTCTTTTATCGACACCCCCGTCTGCATATATAGAACTGTCTGCATCAAAAATGACCAAGTTTATACCATCATCATCTCTGTTTTCCTGAGAAGGATTTACAAATTTACTTAAGTTGGTATATCCTCCTGTGACTTCTATGCTATATTCAACAGCTGTATGCGGAAATTTATTTTTAATAATTCCATCGATCAGTTTTACATCAGGCTTACCCTCTACATAAATATTTATCATCGTATTTCAACTTCCTGATTCAACAAATGAGTAAAACTATCACGATCATAAACATAAGCTTTAAGTACCCCATCTTTTAACTGCTTCAGCTTAATACATGAAATTTTTGAAGCAGCTGAACTATCTTCGTTCTCCATAATAGATTTCAATGAAAGCAGCGTATCAAGACTATGAGTGGTTGCAAATACCTGAACATCTAAATCTTCAGCTATATCATAAATAAGCTTCCATAAAATACAAGTTGATGTATAATGAAGACCATTATCAATTTCATCGACAAAAAGAACACCACCTCTGACAGAATAAAGAGCAGTGATAATATGCATAAATTTGCGCACTCCATCTCCCATCATATTAATTGGCAGAAACTTATCAAAACCGACATCACAAAGCAGCTCTTCTTCTTTAACCATAATATCTTCAATCGTCGGATCAAGTTTTTTCAAAGCCTCTATCAGATCAGCTTTCTTTTTATCTTCTAATAGATCATTCAACGTTTTTACGTATGATCTTTCGTTAGAACGAGGTGTTATAAAAGCTGCATTTAACTCCTCTTTATAGTGCTCATCACGTTTAACTCCAATCCGTCTCTCAACTTTCGTTTCATTCTCCCCAATAGTAACCTTGTCATTACCGAACAAAACGATGGAAGACTCGCCTTCTATTGTCTCGCCAGAAACATTTGTACGAAAATGAAACTGAAGGCTATCCCAGTCTTTCTCTCTATTTTCAGCTATAAATATGGTTTCGGCCTCTTCCCCAAAAGAAATAATCTCCTGAACCTCAGATTTATGAGGCACTATAGAAACATATCTATCAATTCCATCCAATAATTTACCATCAATAGTAATTTGATTATTGAATTTTCTTTTATAAAAAAACAAATCTAAATCATCAAAAGTAAAGGGCCTGTACTCTCGTAGCATATTTATTCTATGCAACAAAATTGGATTTGAAAAACCACAGAGTAAGAATAATGCTTCGAGTAGTGTGGTTTTTCCACAATTATTATTGCCAAAAAAAAGATTTATTCGTTTAAATCCAGATGTCTGAAAATTACGTATACTTCTAAAGTTGGATATTTTTAATTCCTTAAAGATCATAATGATTCAACTATTTAAAACTAATAAACTCATATTAGTAGACAACTCTCTTACATATAAAGTTCAATATATAAGATAAGCCTATCTTGTTTACTATTAATTCTACAAATATAAAACTAATAACCTTTATTGACTGATCAAAGAGATAATATTTGACATTATTATAACTCAAATATTATTAATCTAATAGAAGTTCAATAAACTGGCAATTCTATAAATAAAAACATTTCTTACCTCAATTGACATATATTCTAAATTTAATCGATTTTGCTTTCTTTTTGATAATGAAAATTGATCAGGAAAAAGGATGAAGTTTTTGGGTAAAATAAGCGTATTTTGAGAGAAAAGGAGGGTTTCGGAAATTCATAAGGTCGAACGCGCAAGAACATAAGGTCGAAAATATATTTTCATACGTATGTTTTCAAAAATTCAACCGTATGTTTTCGCGCGGAAATACGTTTGATTTTCCGAAAAGAACCGTATTTCGCGGCGTAGAAGTACGTATTTGCCCGCAAAGATACACGTATATAAAAAACAAACACTTAGTACGCTAATTATCAGGCACTTACATAACACATCAGGAGTAACGTATATGATCAGAAGAAAATCTGCGAAAGCTACAGCTCATTCTCAGCAATTAGGATTTTGACAAAAGGTAAGCAATTACAAAGATTTGGTTACGTAGCGGAAAACGAAACAGTTTGTATCCTGATCAGATAAGCCATAAATAAAAAAGAGCCACATCTTTCGATGCAGCTCTTTGTGATCTCGACAGGATTCAAACCTGTAACCTTCTGATCCGTAGTCAGATGCTCTATTCAGTTGAGCTACGAAACCGTGTTTCATTTCTGATAACGATACAAAGGTAGTGCTTTTTTTGGAATCTGCAAATTTAAGGCCCGTCAAAAAACCTTTACTGACGGGCCTTAGAGGATAGATCCATAGATAAACAACTCATACCTAACAGGTAAAGAGAGATGTTAAAAAACAAGAATCCGTTATTTTTTTGACTCTTCCTGCCAGATCGTAAAAACGATATCGCTCAGTTTGTCTATTATTTCGGAAGGTATACCCATATCCGCAAGCAGAGGCTTCTCGTTGTCGATCAGATCGGCAAAGTGCTCGTAGGAATCTTCCTGAGAGAAGTCGAAACTATCGGACTTCATAAAACGAACGTATGCCTGAACGGCCTCTTTCATGCGTTTCTGGCTGAGATAGAGATGACCCAGATTAAGGTAATCGTAAGGCTGAACAACCTCTTTCGCTTCGAGCACCTTAAACTGATATTTCTCTGCCTGCTCGTATTTGCCCGACATGAGTGAGTTCCAGAAGATACCTCTCCATGCACGCGGATCGCCATCTTTGATATAATCGATCTTGAAATAATGTTTCAGTGACTCGTCGTAATTTTTAAGTTCGTAAAGGCACTGAGCATAGTGAGCCGTAAGATTGATATTGTCGGGTTTAATCTCCAGAGCACGGCGGTAATATTCAGCAGCACGCTCGTATTGCTCACGTTTCTCGTAGATGGAAGCAATACGACGCAGGTTCCACACACTTTCGGGAGTGAAGAACTCGGCTTTTAGATAAGCCTTTAGCGCTTCGTCCAGGTTGCCAAACTGCTCCTGACAATATCCGATCTGCTGATAGATTTCGCCGTTTGGCTTATATATCGTCAGATAATCCTGAAGCACAGTGCTGGCTTCAGCGTAAAAGTTCTTTTTGAAATGATAAGCAACTATACGGTTCATCATCTCTTCGGTATGCGTAACGGCATGCAGATAGCTGTTTTTGAAAAAGATCAGCGGTTTGTCGAAGATCGTGCGGAAGCTTGCCCTTTGATTATGCAGAGTAAAGAACCGGTAGAGATCCTGAATATAATGGCGTGCAATCGTCTGCGGTTCGTGCGCATGCTTCATAAGCGTCTCTTTGAGCTCGTCCTGCGATAATTCAGAAGCAGCTCCTGAGAATTGTTCTGCAAGAATATTGCGCTGACTAGCAGGCATCTGCTCGATGCTCAGGCTGAACGAAAACTTGTCGGAGTTACACAAAGAGGTTGAGCGTAGCATGATGCTAAGCACACCGGTACCCATCGTTTTATCGTTCGGGAATATCCGGTCGATAATACTATGCGAACTTGAGAATGGCAAAAACCAATTGGCTATGCTATAAAAGAACGGATAGGTTTTGAGTCCGGAGAAAGTAGACAAAAAGACATCTGCTCCCTCAAGCTGCAAAGCCGAAAGTTCTTCAAGCTTCTTAGATATACCGGATTTCGACATCATATCCCATTCCGGGTTGTGCTCGTCAAACTCATCTTCGGATTTATTTATCTGCCCGGAGTTGGAAGATTTTGCCATCTTAAGCATTTCAGGAAGAATCTCTTCGGTCATCTTCCGGTTGATGGCATCCGTTTCGCGTGTGCGATAAAAATCAAGAATAATATCCTGAAGTTCTTTCTGAAGAGGCTCCTCCTCAAGCAAAAGACGAACAGCATTGTCCGTTGACGGAAAGAACTTAAGAACTCCCTGATGCTGGTTAAGCAGGATCAGAAGTGATACAAGAGCACGTGACCGTATCAACGGATTCTTCACACGACACAGCTTTATGATAACCCGTGCTTTATCATCGTTATAAAAGGAGAAGAAGGAGAGTGTGATCGCCGAAATAAGAAGAGCGCGCGATTCAGCAGGCAGATAATCTTCGGAAAAGATCTGATCATAAAAATCCTTCTCTGTCTTTGAATGTACCGAGGTCCAGATGGCTTCGAACAGCTGGGATACCTCTTCTTCGCATATCTGCTTGATGGAGATCAGCGCATTGTTCTGACCGGAGTCCCGGTTTTCCTGTTGTTCGAGCACTTCAATCTGTTTACGGTGTGAAGCAATACTCGCAATAGTATACTTGTAGAACTCGGAAAAGTCGAGTCCTGTCAGACGATGAAAGTTATCCATCAGATATCTCCGGCGCACATAAAAATAGTTGCGGGAAGAAGCACTCAGCAGCTTATCGGCAACTATATCATTCCATTGAAGAATGGCCTGAATAATATGCTGGTAATGTCTTTCACGCTCCTCATCCGCATATCCGTCTGCCATATAACGTAGCATGTAGGTATACGTTGTGTCCATCTCTTCGGCCGCACTGAGCGCTTCGGAGTGTTTACTTTCCAATGCAAAGTTATATAGGTCCTGAAGAGCCATTTTGAGATGCTGAGACATGACACTGTCCCGTATCATCGCATGGTTGTTCTCAATATCTTCTATCGTGAGGGTTGTATTCATATGCATATCTGTCATTATCCTTTTATTTGTATAGCATCAAAAATCATACCATTCGTTTATATACTCCACCCGGATAGGCCCGGATCAGTCCTTTTAGCTCCATTTCGAAGAGAAGAGCAGACAATTTATGTACAGGAAGATCCATTGTCACAGCCATTTCATCCATTCGTGCAGGTGAAATGGCAAGCAGATTTACAACCTGTGTTTCCTCTTTTGTCAGTTCAGGGAACAGTTTTGGCTGAACATCAGGAGCATGAAGAGCCGGAGCCCACTCCATACGTTCGATCAGATCGGCTGCCGACGTGATCAATTCTGCCTGTTTGTTCTTGAGCAGTGCAAGACATCCCTCGGATTGAGAGTCGTCTACCCTGCCGGGAAATGCAAAAAGCCGGCGTTTGTATCTCGAAGCCATCCCTGCTGTAATAAGAGCGCCACCACTGGATGCAGATTCAACAACAATGGTAGCTGAGGCCATCCCTGCCACAATGCGGTTGCGAAGAACAAAGTTCTGTTTATCGGGTCGTGTACCGGAAAGAAACTCGGTAAGCAATCCCCCCTGTTCAAGCATTGCAATGGCTGTCTGGCGATGCTGTTCGGGGTAAATACGATCCAATCCGTGAGCCAATACGCCTACTGTAGCGAGTTTTGAGTCAAGAGAAGCCTTGTGTATGGCTATATCTATGCCATAGGCCAGTCCGCTCAATACATTCACATTAGGTGCGAGAGCTGCCAGTTCAGCGGCAAACTTATCGCAAAGTTCACGTCCGTAGTGTGTAGCCTTGCGCGTGCCTATGACCGCGACTGAAGGTTTACGCAGAGCGGAAAGTTTCCCTTTATAAAAAAGAATAAACGGAGCATCGGCACAGGTACGCAATAAAGACGGATAGTTTTCGGAGCGATGATGCAGTGCAGTTATTCCGTGCTTCTGAATGAAATCAAGCTCTTGTTCAGCACGTACAAGCACGCTTTTATCGCGGAGCGAATGATATAGTTGTTCACTAACCCCACCGGCCTGAGATAACTCGTTTGCCGGAGAGGAGAAAACCATCTTCGCAGATCCGAAATGCGTCTCCAGTTGTTTCGCTGTCGTAATGCCTATGCCCTTTACCTGCATGAGGGCTATCTGGTATAATAAATCGTTATTCATGGTAATCGTGCAATAAGGTAATTACTGATTGTTCAGAAAGGCCTTGAAAAGATCATCAAACACCTCACCTTTAGTCAGGCGTCCGTTTACTGTACAAACCGTATCGACTTTGGCTTTAACACTTAGTTTACCATCGCTTTTACGGAATATAGCCTGATGAAAAACGAACTTAATACCTTCTTTTACCATGTATAGTTTAGAGACAAACTCGTCACCGCTACGCAATGAATTTTTAAAATCAATGCTGATACGCGCAACTACAGGATCAATGCCCTGCTGATGCAGTTCCACAAAGCTGATGCCTTGTTCGGCAAGAAATTCGTGACGTGTATGTTCGAAGTAGTTCTGATATACGGAGTTGTTTACAATGCCCTGCATATCACATTCGTAATCTCTAACTTTAAAACAGAGTTCATAGATATATAGTTCCTTTTCTTGTGCCATCTTTTTGGTATTTAATTGAAAAAATCTTTGTGAATTTTGCAAATATAAAAATAAAAGCCGCTAAAGAAACTATCTCCTTAGCGGCTTTTATCGGGATTATTGTTTTATTCTGATGCTATATTCAGAATCGGATCTGTAAGTTCAAACGTACCTAACGAGTCTGTCCACTGACAATTCACCATAGACATACTGTTATTTTTCAGGCGTGCCACGCAAAACGAAGCTTTCCCGGACTGGTCGGGCCAGGCATTGTTTACCTGGTATATTTTCACACCGCGGTGTTCCTGTACAGAGCTTTCGTGAGTATGCCCTACAAACATTGCTTTCACGTTATACGGTTCGAGAATATCGAACAGACGCTCGCGTGATTCGGATGGCCACCATTCTCTCGCCCAATGATCGAAACCATAGTGCTGAACCACAACTACCGGTTTCCCGTCTGAGGCATGTTTTTGCAAATTCTCGTCAAGCCAGTCGAAACTACTTGTGCAATAGGTGGTATCTCCTCCGAAAGTCTGTAGATTGAGAAAGTGCACACCCTGATCTGTCCACGAGTTGTTGCGGCTCGAAGGATCATAAGAATCAATCTGACTTTGCATAAAACGGGTGTAGATCACCGAGTCCATCAAGCCAAGTGCATTCTCACGTCCCTGCATATTCATAACCGAATCTTTTGAAAATGGGTTTATATCGTGATTTCCATAACCCGGATAACAAGTATAGTTGAGACTGCGGTCACCTTCTCCCCTCAGATAACGAACTTTGAACAGTTCAATAATCTCAGGCAGAGGTTTGTCGAAAATATCACCTGCGATAATTACAGAGGATAATTTGCGGAGCGAATCACCGGCAAAGAGTGACTTTTCTGGCCACACAAAATGCTTTTCAAGGCGGTTCATGGCCACAACATGGCAGAACTGATCGCTCTCGGGCAAATGATCGAAATGAAGATCGGCAGCAACAACGAAGGTTATATCATGTTCCTGTTCAGAACTAACCTTGCTGATACTTGTACATGACGCTAAAAGCGCACTACAGGCAAGAATCGAATATAGTGTACGTTTCATTAGAGTGATTATTATTCTGTGGTATATTATTTAGTATAC
>JBOFDD010000076.1:0-5191 GCA_051646645.1 Bacteroidales bacterium
TCAGATTTGCTGATGACTTCTTTCAGATTTGCGGTCACCCACAACACCCTTGTCATTCGCTAATGTTTCCTATCAACTCGGCACATACAGGAACTTACATCCTGCTAGCTTAATACCATGCCCGACATACAAAAAAAGAGCCGCATCTTTCGATGCAGCTCTTTGTGATCCCGACAGGATTCAAACCTGTAACCTTCTGATCCGTAGTCAGATGCTCTATTCAGTTGAGCTACGGAACCGTGTTTCATTTCTGATAACGATACAAAGGTAGCGCTTTTTTTGTTATCTCCGAATTTGACCTGCTCCGTTACAGCCCGAGTAAGCCGTAAACAATTGAATGATAGTGAGAATAAAATATGTTAAAAGCGAAAGTGTGTTTGCTTAAAACAGTTCTGATATATCATCGTCAATTAGGTCTTTAGCGTTAAACTCAGCTTTTATTGCCAGTATTTCGGCTTTTACTGCTTCGAGACGTTTAATGATCTCATAGTTGCGTTCAATCGAATCTTTGTTTGTTTTAAGTTTATTGCGCGCACCCTGCAGTGTCATTCCGCGTTCTTTTACCAGATGATAAAAGATGCGGATTGTCTCGATATCCTCTTTCGTATATTGGCGGGTTCCCCCTTTGCTTTTCTTAGGTGCTATAACGTCTACTTCTCTTTCCCAGAAACGGAGAAGAGATTCATTTACGTTCAATAGTTCGGCCACTTCGCCGATATTGTAGTAAAGCTTGAGGTCTTTGTTATTGTTCAGTGCCATACATTTGTTTGTAAATAATGTATTGTTAGATTAATCCATCATCCGGCCCATAGTAGATGATAGCTGAACCATTTTGTCGTATTCGGCAGGGGTCAGATCCATAAAATAATAATTCTGAGGATTAACAGGCTTGCCTTTGTAATGTACTTCGTAGTGAAGGTGTGATCCGGTAGATTTACCAGTGCTTCCAACTTTGCCGATAACTTCTCCACGCTTCACTTTTTGTCCGCGTTTAACCGTGTAATCATTTAAGTGACAATACATGGTCTTATATCCATAACCATGATTGATCAGAATAGTTTTACCATATCCCTGATCCCAGTCAGCTTTTTCAACTACACCGTCTCCGGTAGCATAGATCGGAGTCCCGGTTTTAGCCGTAAAATCCATGCCTGAGTGCATACGCACAGTTTTGTATATAGGGTCTACACGTCTGCCGAACCCGGAAGAAGTCTGTTTTAAGTCTTTATTCAGTATAGGCTGAATAGCCGGAATGCAGAGAATGCGATTTTCTTTGTCATTAAAAAGCTTCATCAGCTCATCGTAGGATTTGGACTGAAAATAGAGTCTCTTATTCAGCAAGTCCATTTTCTGAGCTGTGGATTTAATCAAATCTTCGTTGGACAGGTTTGTAAGTTCAGCATAACGGTTTGTGTTTGAAAAATCGCCACTGCGCATTTCTTCAGGCAGAGGTTCAGCCTGGAGCATAACACGATAAAGATTGTCGTCTCTCAGTTCCAGTTCAGTAAGCATTTTTTCAGCCTGATCTATCCGATGAGATAAAATCTTGTTTTGTGATGTAAGTACACTTATTTCTCTTTTCTGCATTTTTTCAAAAGGAGAATCCAGATAGTAAGATAAGAGAAAGAATAATCCACATCCGATGAGTGAGCTTAGAAAGAAATGACGAAGAACTCCGATGACTTTTTCGCCGGTTGTAGGATAAACTCGTTCATAGTTTAGTGTATGTGGATTATATCGATAATATATTTTTTTGCTCATTTTTAATATTAAAAAGAGAGATATTGCTGTTTTTTCTTTTGAAAGGTGATGACAAAAATAATATTAAACCCTATTTTTGCAACTCTAAACGGAGTTGATTTTAGAAATATTATTGCTAATGTTTAGAATATGCGATAAAATGGCTATTTTTATATAAGAATTATATCATAACTACTATATTTTATGTTATCAGCAAAAGAGATCAGAGAATCTTATAAGAAATTTTTCGAAAGCAAAGGGCATCAGATAGTGCCTTCTGCTCCAATGGTGATTAAAGATGATCCGACATTGATGTTTACAAATGCCGGAATGAATCAGTTTAAAGATATTATTCTGGGTAATGCTCCCGCCAAGTACAAACGTGTCGCCGATTCGCAGAAATGCCTTCGTGTGAGCGGAAAACACAATGATCTTGAGGAAGTAGGAATCGATACATATCACCACACCATGTTCGAAATGCTTGGTAACTGGTCGTTTGGTGACTATTTTAAGAAAGAGGCAATTGAATGGGCATGGGAATATCTGGTTGATGTTTTGAAACTGGATACATCCCGTTTGTATGCTACAGTTTTCGAAGGTTATGCTTCTGAAGGTCTGGAGCGTGATAACGAGGCTGCTGCAATCTGGGAACAATTCCTGCCGGCTGACCGTATCATTAACGGAAACAGAAAAGATAACTTCTGGGAAATGGGTGATACAGGTCCGTGTGGTCCGTGTTCGGAAATTCATATTGACCTTCGTTCTGAAGAGGAGCGTGCGGCTGTAAGTGGACTGGAATTAGTAAATCAGAGCCACCCTCAGGTAATCGAAATCTGGAACCTTGTGTTTATGCAATATAACCGTAAAGCGGATGGTTCTCTGGAAGGACTTCCTGCAAAGGTTATCGATACAGGTATGGGATTCGAGCGTCTGGCAATGGCTATTCAGGGGAAAATATCAAACTACGATACGGATGTATTCCAGCCGATAATTCAGGCCATGTGTGCGCTTGCCGGTGTTGAATATGGTAAGAATGAGCAAACAGATATTGCTCTTCGTGTAATTGCTGACCACATTCGTACTATTGCATTCTCTATTACTGACGGACAATTGCCGTCGAATGCAAAAGCAGGGTATGTAATTCGTCGTATTCTTCGTCGTGCTGTTCGTTACGGATACACTTTCCTTAACCAGCAACACGCATTCATGTATAAGTTGCTTCCTGCACTGATCGATACAATGGGTGATGCTTATCCGGAATTGGTTTCTCAGAAAACATTGATCGAAAAAGTGATCAAAGAAGAGGAAGAGTCATTCCTTCGTACATTAGAAACAGGTATTCGTCTGTTGGAACGTGTGATGAATGATACAAAAGCTACAGGAAAAACGGAGATCAGCGGTAAGGATGCATTCACATTGTACGATACATTTGGATTCCCGTTAGATTTGACTGAACTTATTCTTCGCGAAAACGGATTTACAGTGAATCTTGACGAGTTTACTTCGGAAATGCAAAAGCAAAAAGAGCGAGCAAGAAATGCTGCTGCAATCGAAACCGGAGACTGGGTTGTCGTGAAAGAAGGTGATCCTCAGTTTGTAGGTTATGATTTGATGGCTTGTGATGCTGAAATTTTGCGTTACCGCCAGATCAAACAAAAAAATAAAACACTTTTCCAGATTGTGCTTGATAAAACTCCTTTCTATGCAGAAAGTGGCGGACAGGTAGGAGATACGGGTGTACTTCGCAATGACAGTGAAACTGTAAAAATCATTGCTACGAAGAAAGAAAATAACCTGGCTGTTCATTATGCAGAAAAAATGCCTGCTGATGTAACTGCTACTTTCTTTGCTGAAATAAATATTGCTGACCGTGAAGCTACAGCAGCGAATCACACAGCGACTCACTTAATTCACGAAGCTTTGCGTGAGGTATTGGGTACGCACGTTGAACAAAAAGGTTCGATGGTGACTCCTGATTTATTGCGTTTTGACTTCTCTCACTTCCAGAAGGTTTCTGAAGAGGAAATTGCTCAGGTTGAGAAGCTTGTGAACAAGAAAATCCGTCAAAACGTGATGCTTGATGAACACAGAGCAATGCCGGTAGCTCAGGCTAAAGAATTGGGTGCTATGGCTTTGTTTGGAGAAAAATACGGAGAGGAAGTTCGCGTAATTCGTTACGGTTCATCTGTTGAACTTTGCGGAGGAACTCACGTAGCTTCAACAGGTAATATCGGAATGGTGAAGATCGTTTCTGAAAGTTCTATTGCTGCCGGTATCCGTCGTATCGAAGCTATTTCGGGCGAAAAAGTGGAAGAGTTTATCTCATTCCATCAGGATCTGCTTAAAGAGGTTAAGGCTATGTTTAATAATGTACCAAACCTTACTCAGGCAATCAAAAAAGCAATCGAAGAGAATCAGGAGCTTAAAAAACAGATGGAAGAGTTCATGAAGGAGAAAGCTTCTGAACTTAAAAAGGCCTTAGTTAAATCTGCTGTTGATATCAATGGTGTTAAGGTGATCCGTTTGGTTAGTGAGATTCCTGGTGATATGGTTAAAAATATTGCGTTTGAACTACGTGGTGAAATTACTGATAAATTTATCTTTATTGCCGGTACTCAGGATGCAGGAAAACCATTATTGACAGTGATGATGAGTGATGCTTTGGTTCAGGAAGGTATGAATGCCGGACAAATGGTTCGCGAAGCAGCTAAACTTATTCAGGGTGGAGGCGGAGGCCAGCCTCACTTTGCTCAGGCCGGAGGTAAAAACACCGAAGGATTGGATCAGGCAGTGAATAAAGTTATGGAAATTGCAGGTCTGTAATTGACCTCATAGATAAAATTAACGGGATTGAATTTGATTTTGTTCAGATTCAATCCCGTTTTCTGTTTAAAAATGTCATATAATGAACGCAATCACTCCTTTGAGTGTTTAGGTATCAGTTATCACAAATTCATTTATTAATTATCATTTTATCACTATGGGAAAAGCCATAAGGTGGGTGATGTTCTATACACTCATATTATGTTCGGGTTGTTCTGAGCGTGGGGAGTTAGGGAAAAAAGAAAAGAAGCCTGTTGTTTTAACTGATTATTCAGGAAGCTATGTGTCCGACGGATACGAGCACAGGGCTAAAGGTTTTGATTATCTTTCAGTGCATATTGTTGCTCTCAACGATTCTGTTGCTGAAGTATCTGTAAGATCACGTACAGATAATAAAGAGCCAACCTGTTCTTTTGACTCGAAAGCATTCTTTATAGCTGCATCAGGCTCCCTGGAGGGCGTGTTTGATGGGAAACGTATTCTTTTTAACCTGGACCATGATACTCTCTCGATATCTGTTCCCGATAATGATGATCACATGATGCTCTATTTTTTATCTCCGGGAGGATCAGCTCTTATGGGGGATTATTATAGAATAGATGAGGATTTATCAGATATTTAAAAGTTA
>JBOFDD010000077.1:0-3900 GCA_051646645.1 Bacteroidales bacterium
ATAAAACGCCGGCTCAAATGTATCAGGCTGCGTAGGTATCTTGTTGTTAAAATATTAGAAATATTAATCCCTCATATAAAGGATAAATCCACCTTAAATGACTGTATATATTGTCTAATAAGGGGAACCACTATAAATATCGTCCTGCATTTGCATTAAATGTTAACTTGGGAAGGAAGTTATAAGCAAAGGAAACTCGCGGAGAAAGATGTTTATACCATTTACGCATAGATGAATTATACGTGTTGGCGTCCGTGCGAATTCCGACAGATGCTTTTATTTTCTCGTCAAAAGAAGTATAACTGCCTGATAGAAAGGCTCCCCATTTACTAAAACACATATCAGTCTTATAGTTTATCATCGAAGGAAGTCCGTTTTCAACAATATATTGATCCGTTCGGTTATAGTATTCTACGAACTCATAATTAACACCTTCGTTTAATCTGAAATATCCAATAGTAGATGTATTTTCAAATCGCACTTTATTCTCAGATTCAATCGACTTGTAGTTAATCAGTAACGGATTGCTCTTGTCGTTGTCTTTATATTTTTTGTTGATATTGTCCAGACTGTTGCGGCTAACCGAGAGTGTTTGAACGCGTGTACCTGCATAATGCTTATATACAGCACCGAAAGTATAAGTGTTCTGTTTAATATTGGGAACAATATTCCAGACATACTTCTTATCATCCGAGAATCCTGTAGTATCCTTGTTTATGCTCATATTATCGATACCGAGGAGTCCGATGAATGTAATTTCATTTTTTGGGTTGATCCGGTATTTTACCTTAAACTGAGAGTCAATAAAGTTTGGGAGAAAAGGAAGGCCTATTGCTTTAAATAAGAGCTGCAGATAAGACTGGCGTGCTGAGAACAGATAAGTTACCTTATCTCCTATATGTCCATCCAGAGATATTCCTACCTCGGAAGAACCTACAATAAAACTTTGATTTTGCCCGTTACGGTCGCCATCTTTCAAAGAAAAGTTCATAACAGAGCTCAGGGCATTGCCCCTGTTGCTTGGAAATGCACCGAGGTAAAAGTCAATGTCCTGAATGAAGTCTGCATTAATAATACTTACAGGTCCGCCTGATGCTCCTTGCGTAGCAAAGTGATTGATGTTCGGCACTTCAATTCCATCCAGGAAGTAGCGGTTCTCAGAAGGACCACCACCACGAACAATCAGGTCATTGCGATAACCACTTGGATTAGATGCTACGCCGGGAAATGACTGTACAACTCTTGATATATCGCGGTTTGCACCTGCACTTTGTTCAATCTCGCGGAATCCGATCTTTTTGTTTGATAAGGGTGACTCTGCACTTTTCCGGAAAGGAGAGGCAACTACATTTACTTCGGATATTTCACCAATACTTTCTTCGATTTCAATATTAATATCGGCATTATGACTTGTAATCTGAAACTCAGGAGTAACAACAGTTTTGTATCCGACTCCGGAAGCCTGAATACGGTAGATTCCGGGTTTTATATCTTCGATCGAGAATTTACCGTCATCGTTGGTTACGGTTCCAATTGTTGTTCCCCAAATCTGGATTGTAAGATAAGGTACAGGTAATCTGTCTTTTTTGTTTATAACTGTTCCCTTGATGGCAAAAGATGCTGCATGAAGTGAAATAGAAAGAGATAAGGCAATTAAGAACAATAGTTGTTTCATCTTTTATTGTTTGTATAAGCTGTGATTTTAAATACAAAACAAATGAAAATTAATTATAGTTTAGTTGTGTCGTACTCTGAAATTTTAATTCCAGATTTTGGATGACGCAAATCCGGTGCAATTTCCTTCAGAGGGATAAGTACAAAATCTCTCAGTTGAAGGAGTGGGTGAGGAATTGTCAGTGTTTCACTTTCCATAATCAGATTATCATATATAAGAATATCGATATCAATGATCCGATCAGAATAAGTTCCGTTACTTTTCTTTGTGCGTCCCAGGTTCTTTTCGATATGCTGAGTTTTATTAAGGACTTCTTCCGGTTTTAATTCAGTCTCAATACATATAACAGCATTAAGAAATGTATGAGGTGATTCAAATCCCCAAGGCTCAGTTTTATAAAAAGCGGATTGAGAAATAACTTTCCCAACCCGCTTTCCTATTTCGTCAATAGCCTTATGAAGATTCAAATCCAGATTACCAAGATTCGTTCCCAAACCTAAATAAACAAGACTCTTTTTCATAAATGCGATTTTAGATAATTAGCATTGCATCACCATAAGCACCAAAACGATAACCTTCTTTTACAGCCAGTTCGTATGCATCCATAATCAGATCATATCCGCCAAAAGCAGCAGTCATCATCAAAAGTGTAGAATAAGGCAAATGGAAGTTCGTGATCATAGAATCAGCAACTGTAAACTCATAAGGAGGGAAAATAAATTTGTTAGTCCATCCTTCGTAAGCTTTAATACGACCCTCTGTTGTAACCGAAGTTTCAAGAGCACGCATTACTGTAGTTCCGACAGCACATACGCGGTGGTTGCTGTCTTTTGTATGATCTACCTGAGCAACGATTTCGTTATTAACAGTCATTTGCTCTGAGTCCATTTTGTGCTTAGTAAGATCTTCAACATCAATTTCGCGATAAGCTCCAAGACCAGAGTGCAAAGTGACGAATCCTTTCTCGATGCCTTTGATCTCCATTCTTTTTAGAAGCTCACGGCTAAAGTGAAGTCCTGCAGCAGGAGCCACAACAGCACCTTCGTTTTTAGCAAAGATTGTCTGATAGCGCTCTGCATCTTCTTCATTTACTTCGCGCCCGATATACTTAGGTATTGGTGTTTCGCCAAGCTCAAACAATGCTTTCTTAAATTCCTCATGACTTCCGTCATAAAGGAAACGCAATGTACGACCTCTTGAAGTTGTATTATCAATGACTTCAGCAACCATCGAGTCATCATCGCCGAAATACAATTTGTTTCCAATACGTATTTTTCTGGCAGGGTCAACAAGAACATCCCACAGACGATTCTCTTCGTTCAGTTCTCTAAGAAGGAATACTTCAATTTTAGCACCTGTTTTCTCTTTATTTCCATAAAGGCGGGCAGGGAATACTTGTGTATCATTGAAGATAAAAAGATCTTTATCGTCAAAATAGTTAAGTACATCTTTGAAGAGTTTATGCTCAATTTCTCCGGTCGCACGATGCACAACCATCAATCTTGATTCGTCTCTGTTACTTGCAGGTTCCAGAGCTACCAACTCTTGTGGTAATTTGAATTTGAATTGAGATAATTTCATATTCCTGTATTATTCTATATTATTTTCTTCGTTGTTTTTAAAGAGCTCGTCAATTTGATCTATGTCCAGACAATCAGCCAGTGTTATATCGCCAATGCGGGTGCGAATCAGCCCGGTTAAATGTCCGCCACTTCCTAAAGCTTCACCAATATCGCGAGCAAGAGCACGAATATAAGTACCTTTGCTGCATACTACACGAACCTGAATTACAGGAAGTTGGTAGTCGATCAGCTCGATATCATCAATAACAAGAATCTTAGGCTTAAGTTCAACTTCTTCACCTTTACGTGCAAGCGCATAAGCTCTTTCTCCGTTTACCTTACAAGCCGAGTAAGCCGGAGGGATTTGTTCGATGCGTCCGATGAATTTTTTAAGCGTTTCTTCAACAAGTTCTTTAGTTATATGTTCGGTCGGATAGGTCTGGTCGACTTCAGTTTCCAAATCAAAAGAAGGAGTAGTTGCCCCCAGCTTTATGGTAGCAATATACTCTTTTGTTTGGTATTGAAACGATTCGATCTGCTTTGTAGCCTTTCCCGTACAAATGATCATAACTCCGGTAGCAAGGGGATCTAATGTCCCGGCATGACCTACTTTTAATTTCTTTACATTGATTTCTTTCGAAATGCGATAGCGAATTTTATTTA
>JBOFDD010000078.1:0-14560 GCA_051646645.1 Bacteroidales bacterium
TCAGATTTGCTGATGACTTCTTTCAGATTTGCGGTCACCCACAACACCCTTGTCATTCGCTAATGTTTCCTATCAACTCGGCACATACAGGAACTTACATCCTGCTAGCTTAATACCATGCCCGACATACAAAAAAAGAAGCATAGTCTCACGACTACACTTCCTTATTCATACTACAAAAAAATCAAATATTTAGCGGGATAGCAATTCCAGCATAGAAATTGTACCCGTATGAATGAATCGGATAAAACTGTTTTGTTAACTTTTTAAACAGAAAATCGCCTCCTAAAGTAAAGTTAATAGCTTTGCCCGGAGCAATATTCAATGCCATTCCAACAGAACCAAAGTGTCCGTTAACCGCAGTTGTACTAACAGCTCCCTGAAGCCAGTCCAAAGGACGACAAGTGACATTGGCAGTAATATTATGAACCGGGAAATACTCGCTCATCTGATTTGAATAAAGTAAACCAAATCCAAGCAGATTATTGAGGATATTGGCTTCGGCTGCCAGATTCATCTTCATGTACAAGGATTTTGCTTTTCCTTTTTTCTCAATATTCTGATATTTAATCATCTGTTTGAAACGATCGCCCAGGTCATCCAGCTGATTTTCAACGGAGCTGTCGTCATTTACATCAATATCTAATCCGATAAAATCAAAGACACCATCAGATGCTGCTCTGACCGAACTCGACTTGGACCATGATGTAAAGCCAATATCCTGTACTGAAACAGAAAGAGTTAGCCATTCCAGAGGCTTGTATACAGCACCTAAATCTACGGCTAAACCATTTCCTGCAAGTCCAAATCCATTGTTTGTTTCAAAGTTGTCGATGTATTTGTCAATATCCTGAAGACCTTCAGTCGTATTGTATAATCCTTTCATATAGCTGTCAAAAGTGGTGTTCACTTTTGCATATAGCTTCTCTTCGTTTGAAAATACTTCGAATTGTGAGATCTGCATTTTTGAACGGGCAATACCACCCAGATACTTTAATTTCGCTCCCACGGTGATCTGATCAGTTATCTTGCGTGAGTAGCCTGCATATATTTCAAGAAATGCATTTGCATTTACTTCGAGTCTGTTTATTGCTGAATAGGAATCCGGACCAAGTTTTGCAAGCTTAAAAATACCTTTAGGCAGTGTGACATTGGCATTCTGACGAAAATTGATTCCACCACTCCAGTATCCGCTCTCTTTTGCAAACCCGATACTGAAGATATTCATATCGAGCGACTGACTCAGGCGATTATTGTCAACTAAGTTTCCAAGAAACTTATCCACATTAACAGACGGATCAAGAAATGTAGTCAGATTTCCATCCGGACGTTTGAATATAAAATTGTCTACTGCAAAAGAGTTAGTTACAACTTCAGCACCAATACCTCCTAAAACTGGAATTGCAATATATCCTTTATCGGTATGAAATGCAGGATTGAAATTATGACGCGATACAGAGTTGTCCAGGAAATAAGAACTTTTTACGATCTGCGAAGAAGCCTCATTGATATTTAATAATGATGCCGTTAAGGCAAAGCATGAGATTATTTTTTTCATTAGTGTCTTTACTTTATTTGATTAGGGCTTAATGATTACTCCACCTTTTTTTCGGATTTTCAGATTTTGAATATTCACAAAATCTTCGACTGTAATAATTTGTCCTGCAAGATTCTCATCGGAGAATACATTGCCTTTGATCAAAAGATTACGGGCACGGATCATTTTAGGAGCATCATCTTTAGACACTGTGAATTGTATTTTTTGAGTTGCTTCATCAGTAAGCAATACATCAGCGATCAGAACACCGACTGGCTGATTATTTTCATCCAGTACATCAATATTCAATTTTACGTTCAGAGGAATTTCTTTAGTAACATCTCCTTCAATGTATACTTCACTGTTTTCGGCAGAAAAGAGAAGATCGATTGTTTTTTGGTCAAAGATTTTATCTTTTTGTTCGTTGATGTCAGCTTTCAGATCTTTACCAAAAATGAACGGAGTTTCAAATACGGCATTTATTCTAGCTTCCATATGGTTGTAAAGAACTTGTTTTTCCGGAGTTTCATCCAGCTTGACTGTGGCTGTAATTGTTAGATTGCGGCGTCCTTCCTTCAGAACTTTAGTCAGATCGAATGTGTAAAGCCCTGCCGAAGGGTCCGATTCTACTCGTGTGCCAAGCAGATAATCTTTAGCCATTAACTGATTTGTCGGACTGGCACTGATGTTGATATTAATTTTTTCGGATTCTATGCTTCCTGCTTTTGTTTCGTAATTAAGTTGCAAATTCATAATACTTGCAGCTGTGAATGAGCTGTTTGTTTTAAGTATTAGCTGAGGCGCATAGAAATCAATAATAGCATCTTCTCCAAATGCATCATAGAGTTGCTCAAGAATTTTGTTTTCTATGGGCATTTCGATATCCTTAAACTCATAGGTAAATTTACCTTCAATGCGATCAATGTTTTTGTCATTAATATCAGGAGTCATTGAAAGTATAATTTTAGCACCCGAACTATATGGTATTCCCGTTGAAACAAGTGTACTTTCAACAATAAATGGTTTTATATTTAAAGGTGTATAGATTTGCTTTATTGGTATTTTTATTAATTTGTGCTGTCCATTTTTAATAGCAGAAAATGCTACCTGAAAATAGATAGTTTTGTCGATAGTAGTTATTTCGTCATCGGGGATTTCGTTTAATGTAATTTCATCGGGAACCAGAACTTTAAATTCAATGTGATCTTCAGCTGATTTGCTGTTAAAGCCAGTTTGAGAAATATCAATGGTAAGATATCCATTATCTAAAGTGACAAGATCTAATCGTTTAATATATTCTCCAATGTTTACAGACGGGTCTACTGCCTGGATTTCTTTTTTAATCATGGCATATTTACCAGCCGGGATAGTTCCGCCTGATCCGCTTGCTGGATATGTGACTGGTTTTGTTTGCCCGAATGTGATGCTTTCAAAAATCTGTTCACGCATCTCATCGGTATTGATCTGATTAGTATCAGTTACATAATTAATAAAAATCTGATTGCCCTTCTGAATTAGATTCTCCGTCATATCAGGAAGAAGTTTGTCAAGCTGTTCTTTATCGAAACGAATTGTTTGTATGTTTCCACCCGGAAGGGTTACTCCTTCCGTAAACAGTAGAATTTCATCGTTTTTAACTTTCGAGAGATCCCAGGATTGATCAATACAACTCATGGTTGAAAGAACAAGGATTGTAATTGCCGGTAAAAGTTTTAATTTCATTATTTATAGCGTAATTCTGGTTTACCGGACAAAACTAATTAAATATTTATAAAATATTCAATGTGTTAATTCAAATGATTGCATTCTATCATTTGAATATCTTATCCGGTTAGTTTTATTTTCTTATTTTGATCATTTTGATTGTATTATTACCGAAGAACACCGGATGGTACATTAACTCTGCTTTTGCAGGATTAATCGTATACTTTCCGCTAAATCTTGGAGACATACTAACTCTGAATATATGTTCTCCTTTAGGAAGAATGTTGCAGAATATTACTACTTTGTCTTTATAATACTCCCGATGAATCTCATATCCAGATAATCTTGATTTACTTTTTTCAAATTCACAACCTGCGGGAAAGGGTATCTCAATCTGAATATAACTACCAGCCTCCTTACATTTTACGATTGCCTCAAGCTCTAAGCACTGATTCATATTTAAATAACAAAGAGAGTCACTATTTCCGTTTAACCGGGTTTCTATACTAAATCCTTTTTCAGATTCAGTAATCGGATTTGTGACTATCTCTTTCTGGCTGAAAGAAACAAACAGTGGAGTAGCACAATCATTGTTGATTGTCATTCTTTCGTTCGGATTAAAGGTGCAAGTGAAAGGGAAATCCGACACTTTCGTTTCGTTGACCCTTATAGAATTCGATTTATTCTTTTTATCACATTTAAGCAAATCGGGCAGAATGCACTCTATGATCCGCGATGAAATATACGTATTGTTCCAGTTTCCATTTGATGTATTCTCGAAGAAATAATTACGTACAGATTCAAGCATAGCCGGATCAGCATTCTCAATCTTTAACAGACGATATGCAAGGAGCGTATTTTCTGTTTCAATATTTCCCGGGCTGCGGAAGTGTCCTCTCTCGTTTTGATTATCCACTGTTTCACCCCAGTATACAGAGCCTAAAATGGTTTTCTTAGAGAGGTTCATTATTGAATCTACGCAAATATCACTTTCTGGTTCAAATATACTTTGTGCATAATACGTTTTTAGCTTGTTAGAGGTTGACAAATTTTTCAAGTTGGATACCTCGTTGTATACTTTCGACAAATCAGCATCCGGCTTTAATTGTTTCAGATATATAAGTTGATTTATTAATCTGTTTTTTATGGCTGAATTATAATCTATATGATTTAACGACAGATTGTGAAGTGTTTTTATAATCTGATTTTCCAGAACTGTTGTTATCTTGTTTTTTCTGAATGAAGAGACGTAACCTTCTTTTTCGGCTTCAGCTAAAGCTTCAATAATTTGTTCTGAAACCCATTGCTGGGTTACAGACTTATTCCACCAGCCCCATAGCCCATCCTGGTTTTGATTATTCTCAAGTTTTCTGATTAGCGATTTGATTTTCACATTGTCAGAAAATTTATCGTTAAGTGCATGTGCTATTCTTTTTCTTGCAATCAATACCTTTATTTTTGACGCAATCTGTTCATTGCAATAGAACGGATAGTTATCAACTTCATTTATTTGTCTGATAATATAATCCAGAGGAGTAGATGCCGCATAAAATGAAACAGTACCCAAGTCAGGATCAGGGATAAAAGTATATGGTATGGAATCATTCAATATCCGGAATTCGCCATGATGTTTTACCAACCCTTTGCGAAGCACAGGTAAGGATCTTTCCTCACCATCCTTGTATCCGTTTTCTGATTCAATAACATAACTCACAACAACGCTGTCTTTGTCGTTTGTACTGAAAGGTATCGTTTCGGTAAACGATGATTTCAGTCGAAGGGATGTACTATCCACTATTCCGTCAACGGTAGTTTTTCGTACAAGTTTTATCGAATCATTTCTATAATTTGTAATATGACCAATAGCATCAATACTGTCACCCGCAATTGTAAACCGGGGTAACGATAATTGTGCGGTTAATGATTTGAATGATTTTATGGCTATTCTTTTCTTATCAGTTTGCTTCCGGTTTGCTACAGCAATGAAATACGCATCCCAGCTGGTTATATCATCGGGATAGGTGATTTCGAATTCGGCAATACCCATTTTGTTTGTTTTTAACCGGGGTTGCCAGAATGCATCATCCTTGAAGTTCTTGCGTATGCTGTTAGCTTCGTTCTCCGTGATCTGGATATCGGGAGTTTGACTCTTTTCTGACAATTTTATATTTGTGCCTTCGAGAATAATAACTCCATTGGCTGCCATACTACCAAATAATCCGGTTGCTTCAGAGCCATTTAATCTGGTTGTTTTTGATATCGAAGTTTGCTCAAAGTCTGTTACTTCTCCATAGTAAGGTAGTCCGTTTACAATGATTAGCGGAGCAACATTTATTTGTACTCCCGGGTTAGCTCGGTTTAATTCGGAATGAATAATAGAGGTCCTTTTCGCCGAACCATATGCAGTAACAACGCTCTCCTCCAGATTGCAGGATAGTTCAGATAATGAAATATTCACAAAGCTGCCCGGAATAAAATCGATTACCTGTATATCAAATCCGATATAGGCAATGCGAACTTTATCTCCGGCTTTTGCCTGAATAGAAAACTCTCCGTTCACTCCGGAAACAGTACCGGTTTGTGATCCGATTATTGTAACAGTAGCACCTAATATTGGTTCTCCTGTTGAGTCGGTGATTATTCCCGATAATACCGATTCTGATATTTTTCTTAGTCCTCCCATATGAGTACAACTATCCGGTTCGGTATACACATATGGATTTTTCTTCGCAATAAATTTCATCTGACTTCTTAGTTCGGTAAAGACAGATTCTGACACTTCCTGATTTAATCCACTTGTAATCGAATCAATTGTAAGATATGACTGACCATTCTTATGCAAAAGAAGCTCAGTGGTATAAACTGTCGAATCTCTTAATACCAGATAAAGAGTCCCTTTACCCTCAGGAAGATTGTTAAAAGAGCGAGTCCCTCCATAATAAATTATACCGGGCGTAGTATCTTCGTCAGACTTATATCGAAATAAGAGCGGGATTATCTCTTCGCCCGTTTGTTTTTTGCCTAATGTAATATTCAGTTTACACGTAGCATACTTATCGATTCCTTTAGCCGGAATAACAGCGGGACCATTTAGTGCAGAAATTGTATTATTGATAATCCGATTCGAACGGGTGCGTATGCTGTCTGCTGTAAGTAACTCCTGATTGAAATTCAAGTCAGGTGTGTAATCATGCATTTTTTCGGAAAAAGGAAAATTATCCCAGCTTTTAATCTTCTGATAATTTTCAAACAAAGTATAATTGTATCCTCCTTCAGGAGTGAAACGAATGGGTATTGCCGGATAATTGCAATAGGCAATATAACTAGAATAATCGTTTATTTGTTTCTGTAAAGGGAATGGACCGGCTATATATTTTGTTTTTTGATCAGCTCTTCGTCTGATATTGAAATTTAACGGATCGCAATTTAGTAAAAAGAACTGGTCGCCCGAACGGACATACGAAGGCAAACCAATCCGGACATACGAGTTGGGTAATTCAAGCTCATTACTTGTGTTCTCAATCCTTATGAGATCTTTCGATAACACAGCAATCTCTTTATCTGTCAGGCAGTCAGAACGATCTTTATTTGCAATGCGGCAATTTAATGAAAGAGGTGTTTGAATATTGTTGTAATTGCAAATCCAGTTGTTTGTTCCGATATTAAAAGAGTATATGTTTTTTACCCCAGGATCAACCATCACGTTTGAAATCTCTATCTCATTCGTTAAAGTTCTGATTTTTAAATCATGGTAACCAGGAGTTATCTTAAAGATATTGTTTGTCGCCATATCAGAAATACGGCTGTAATGCAATCTGCCATCAATCCAGAGTAGCTGGATTCCTTGTGCTTTGCCATCCTTTACGATAAACGGCATAAGCAATGTAGAACTATCTTTTGTTGAAGTTGTCGTCTTGTAATATTTATCCGGATAAAGAAATTTATAGATTTCCGCTGTATCCAGCAGTAACTCTTTTCTCCAGTAATCCCAGTCAAGTTTTCTACTGGTAGATATAATCTTTTTAGTATCTGTCAGATTATTGACTTTTATCTTTTTGGCAAAAGAAATTTTGCCCTCCACCGAAAGGTTGGGCATAACATTTTTATTGAATTTAGAGGTTATCCCGAAAGCCGTAATATCGGCATCTTCTACAGCTCGCTGTTTTGAGTCCGTCAGCTTAATCCTGACATTTGTTTTCTGACCCGGATATACTTTATCGGGAGTTGTGATATCCATGGAAATATTTTTCCGGATATATGGCAATGAGCTGCTTATGGTTTGTGGGGTGCCTCCGTAAATATATGAAACAGATAATTCATACCCAGACTGATCCGTATCCGGAAATGATAAGTTAAGCGAATTTGTATGACCCTTTTTTATTTCCTTTTTTCCTTTGTGTAGTTTATACCAGAAGGGAATTGCTGTCGGGTTTTTAACCCGGCAAATGACTGAATCATTTTCCCTGTATAAATCACATTTTATAGGATTTGCAGTATTCTCCGGTTTAATGCTTTTCTCTGAAAATGGAGTTTTAACCGATATCTCAGAAGCATACCAGGGTAGAGAAAATGAATAAGGAAGCGAAACGGAATCAGTGCTATATAAATGCTGATTTATGCTGATTTTAGCTTTGGCTTTGATGCTCTTTCCATCTTTGAGCTGTGTAATACTTATATGACCATCTTTTATCCGTGTGTCAAGCATATAAGAGTCAGGTTTGCGATAGACCGTTTTGGTACTGTTTCTTTTTTCGTTGTCCGGACCGGTATAGCTGCAATGAACATTGTATGATAATGACATGCCAGCCGGAAATATGCTATCCGGGATAAATACTTTTTTCCCGGCGACTTCAGTCATATCGATATCTTTCTGCCATAATGTGTCTTTGACAAATAAAAGCTGCTTGCTTTCTTGTTTCTGAATTTTTCCGGGAGTCACAATAATGGAAGCATATCCTCCGTATACAGGCATGAAATTTGAGTCGGTAATTTTTACAGACAGAGCGACCGAGTCTCCTTTCAAGTGCTCATTTTTATCGGCAGAGAGGGTTAGTATGGTCGATTTCAGGTTGTATTCTTCGTATCTGAAATAGTTACCTGCTATATGTATATTATTATCTTTCTTTCTAAAGCAGATCTCATAATCTTTATCCAGAGATAGTTCCAGACTGTCAGTTAGTTTGAATTCATATTCGAACATGCCCGGACGGTAAGGCGATAGATCTTTAGCCAGAATTGTGTCTGTGCGAAATCCATTAAGCGAAAATGTCAAAGATTGTTTGTAAGGCTTCCCGTTGTTTTTCGTAATATAAGCTTTAAACCGCACTGTTTCACTCGGTTTATATACAGGCTTATTGAAGACGAAAAATCCTTTAGCTTCGTCACTATAGTCTTTATAGGTAATACTCTGTAGCTTGTATTTGAAAGAATATAATTGATCTCTGATGTTATCTCTGAATAACTCCAACCAGCTATAATTCTGCATATATCTGTTTCGATTGTTTCCTACAGAAATATAGTGAAATATGCCTTTGTTGTTTATCTCAATTGTTTTTTTCGTTTTTATTACTCCTCCTGTGTATACTTTTAAAACAGGATCAAATTTCAATCTCTTGCGGTCACATTTTACAATAGCATTGCTTATAATATTTCCCGTAGAATCACACAGGCAAATCATAAGTTTTTTATCCGGAACGACAGATATCATAATATTGTCAATCGTGTACTCTGATATTTCTAATTCGTCATTCTGAGTTTCAATAAGCAGGTAATTACCCTTTTGGAGTTGAGGAATAGCTTCTCCAGCCTTGTACCTGTTTATAACAGGACCTGAGATATCACCCTGAGATGCTTCTCCCTGGTAATGTAGTTTTCTCTGAAAAGTACTGTCAGTTTTGTATATAAATATGTTCCCCCTGTTCTGCTGGCTTTTAGAAAGAGCCGACTGAGCGTGTATATGAGTAGTAAGAATGATTAAAAAAGACAGAAGAAGTAAGTGCTTTATCATGGTTGATATTTTATTATATTCAATAAAGAGATCAAGAGGATAATTATTCTCTTTGAGAGTGTAATATCCTGAGGCAAATATAATAAAGTATAATAAAAACAGAAAGGGAGGTAAGTATAAAAAAAGCGGATCACCAGATGATCCGCTTTTTCTTAGTTTTTAACCGGTTGAACGATACCTTTAATATTTAAAGAAACGTTTCCTTCCGGAGTGTTAGTGAAAACAGTAATTGTTTTATTAAAAGTACCTGGTCTGCCTACAGCATTATAAGTAGCTTTTACGAAACCACTTTTACCAGGAGCTATTGGTTCTTTGGACCATTCCGGAGTTGTGCATCCGCACGATGCAACAACGCGATTGATTACCAAAGGTGCTTTGCCAGTGTTTTTAAAAGTAAAAGTAGTAGAAACTGTTTTTTTGCTTTCAGAGAAGGTTCCGAAATCGTGCGACATTGTATCAAAAACGATCCCAGCTCCTTTTTGAGCAAAAACCACACCAAACACCAACATAAAGAAGGTGAGTAAAACTGTTTTTTTCATTTTAATGGTAGTTTTTGAGGTTTTATGAACTTTCTAAAACAAAACAGAAATAAATATTACTCTGTTCGTTGATTTAGGATTTATAACTATCCATTATCTTTTGCGTTAACTCTTCCATTAACTCCGGATTATCTCTCAAAGTTGCTTTGGCAGCTTCGCGACCTTGTCCAAGCTTTGTGTCACCGTAGCTGAACCACGATCCGCTTTTTTTGATAATTTCACGCTCAACGCCTAAATCTACAATTTCTCCGGTGTGCGAAATACCTTCACCAAACATGATATCGAATTCAGCTTTGCGGAAAGGAGGTGCTACTTTGTTTTTGATCACCTTCACACGAACCTGGTTACCTGTTTGCTCATCGCTGTCTTTAATAGCAGAAGCTTTACGGATATCCAGACGAACAGATGCGTAGAATTTCAGCGCATTACCTCCGGTTGTCGTTTCAGGATTACCGAACATTACACCGATTTTTTCACGCAACTGGTTGATGAAGATGCAAGTCGTGTTCGTTTTGTTGATGATTGAAGTTAGTTTACGAAGAGCCTGAGACATCAGACGAGCTTGAAGGCCAACTTTGTTTTCGCCCATTTCACCATCAATTTCAGCTTTAGGTGTTAGAGCTGCAACAGAGTCAATTACGATAATATCAATAGCTGAAGAACGGATTAATTGTTCAGCAATTTCTAATGCCTGCTCACCACTATCGGGCTGTGCAATCAAAAGGTTTTCGATATCCACACCTAACTTCTCAGCATAAAAACGGTCAAAAGCATGTTCTGCATCAATAATAGCTGCGATACCACCTTGTTTTTGTGCTTCTGCAATAGCATGGATAGCTAAAGTCGTTTTACCAGAAGATTCAGGTCCGTAGATTTCAATGATACGCCCCTTCGGATAACCACCTACCCCTAATGCCATATTCAGACCAATAGATCCTGATGGAATTACAGCTACTTCTTCTACATCCTGAGAGCCCATTTTCATAATAGAGCCCTTGCCATAGCTTTTTTCAATCTTGTCCATTGCAGATTGAAGAGCTTTTAGCTTTTCTAATTGTGACGGAGTTTTTTCCATATTCTGAATAGTACTTTTACAAATGAATTATTTAGGATAGAAAAAAGGTGAAGAGTGAATAGATTATCTTCATACCACACTTCACCTTTCTCTATTTTATGTTCTTATGAATTACAGCTCTAAATCACCGTTGTGAATTTCGTGCCATGGTAATCCTTGTTTGTTCAATTGTTCCATGAACGGATCCGGATTGAACTCTTCTACGTTGTATACACCTGGTTTTTTCCATTCGCCTTTCAGGAACATCATTGCTCCGATCATGGCAGGAACTCCGGTTGTGTAACTAACTCCCTGAGCACCTGTTTCATCGTAAGCAGCCTTATGAGAACAGTTATTGTAAACATAATAGGTTTGTTCTTTGCCATCTTTCTTACCGCGGATACGGCAACCGATAGAAGTTTCACCTACGTAGTTTTCTCCAAGTTCTCCCGGATTAGGAAGTACTGCTTTCAGGAATTGAATAGGCACAATCTCCATACCGTTATAGATAATCGGTTCGATACTTGCCATACCGATATTCTGGATTACACGTAAGTGTGTAAGATATTCCTGTCCGAAAGTCATCCAGAAACGGGCACGTTTAATTGTTGGGAAGTTTTTAACCAAAGACTCCAACTCTTCGTGGTAGATCAGGTATGATTCTTTAGGACCTACGTTTGGATAATTGATAGGCTGGTGAATTTCGTGTGGTTCAGTTTCAACCCACTCTCCGTTCTGCCAGTATTTTCCTCGTTGAGTTACCTCACGTATATTAATTTCAGGATTGAAGTTTGTTGCAAAAGCTTTACCGTGATCACCTGCATTACAGTCAACAATATCCAGATATTCGATTTCATCAAAATAGTGTTTCGCTGCGTATGCTGTGTAAACACCGGTAACACCCGGATCAAATCCACAACCTAAGATTGCTGTCAAGCCAGCTTCTTTAAATTTCTCCTGATAAGCCCACTGCCATTTGTATTCGAATTTTGCTTCATCAAGCGGTTCGTAGTTAGCAGTATCCAGGTAGTTAACACCACATGCAAGACAAGCATCCATGATTGTTAAATCCTGGTATGGCAAAGCAACGTTGATCACGATGTCCGGTTTAAACGAATTGAATAACTCAATTAGTTCATTTACGTTATCTGCATCAACCTTTGCAGTTTTAATACGATTTCCACCTACGGCTGCTGCAATAGCATCGCATTTAGATTTTGTGCGGCTCGCAAGCATGATTTCCGTAAATACTTCCGGATTTTTAGCTACTTTGTGAGCAACTACCGTGCCAACTCCGCCGGCACCAATAATTAAAACTTTTCCCATTTTTAATGTTTGATTATTATATTGCTTTACGCCAAACTCGAAATTCCTGATAATCATTAGTGAAATACCATCCTTTGGAAGCTTGGATTATTCGATTTCAGAAGCAGGAAATTTCTATGCAAACCTACTAAAAAGATTTGATTTTGTTTGTATTATTGAGCATTGATTTATGTAATTAGTTCAGACTCTGTTTCATTTCACTTATTTGCGTCCAAAATACGAAATAAGTGAAGCGCGTTCGATGGTATGAAAGTTAAGATTGAAACCTACCATTGCCGGAGATGCATCTTTATTCAGATCTAAACTTCTTACATCTAATGCGTAAACGGTAAAAATATAGCGATGCGCCTTATCACCTTTCGGAGGAAGTGGTCCTCCGTATCCGTGAGTCAGGTAGTCGGTGATACTCTGTATACTTCCCTGGGGTGCAATGTGTTTGCGCGGATTGCCAGCATCCGAAGCTAATTCCTGTACATCTTTCGGAATATCAAATATTAGCCAGTGCCACCATCCACTTCCAGTAGGAGCATCGGGATCATATACAGTTACGGCAAAGCTTTCTGTACCTTTTGGTGGATTCACCCATTTTAAATGAGGCGAAATATTCTCGCCCGGGCACTCTTCGTTTTTGAAAATGTGTTTAATGCCGATCTGACCTTCCAGTTCGTCACTGAGTAGTGTAAAGCTTTTGAGATTTTTCATAATAAGATAGCTTTAAGTGAATAATTAAAACATCTTGATTCTTTGTTTTGTTGTCTTTTTAATTCACTACTTTAGCAAAATAAATTTCAGTATGGATAACTTAGATATTAAAATTCAAGCTTACAGACTCTGGAAAGAGTGCTTTGGCGATGATGATGATTTTATTCATCGTTATCTGGATTATGCATTTGTCAATAACTTGTTTTTTTATAGCGAAAAGAACAAAAGTCTTGTGTCCTTTCTTAGTCTGATTCCTGTTAAGTTATTCAGTGACAATAAAGAATTACAAGGCTATTATCTTTATGGTGTTGCCACATCTCCTGAGTTCAGAGGAGAAGGAGCCGGCAAAAGATTGCTTGAAAAAGCGCTGCATTCTTTATCCTTTGATTTTATTGTAACTATTCCGGCTAGTGATTCTTTGTTTAAGTATTACCGGAATCAGGGCTTCACTTATTTTCTTAAAAGAGGAGTAAGAGCCTGTTTGTTTCCGGAAATGAATGAGATTCAGAGTCCGGTTGAAGAGATCTTTCCCGATGATCCGCAGATCTTATTTGCAAAAGAGGGAATGAAGAATAACCGCAATGGGTTCCGGTGGGGGTATGCACATTATCTTTATCTTTTTGGTGAATACGAAAGAGATAATGCCGAAATACGCTTTTTTAAAACAGCGGATAAGGATGTTAATTACTTAGTGCTAAAAATTGAAAAATCGCATTGCACTGTTCTTGATTCAGATATGGAGCCGGATGAGGTGATGAATGCACTTGCTCTGTCTGGTATGGATCGGGATATGCAGGTTCGATTCTTTGAAGCAACAGAGGATGGGGGAAATTATGCTTCTGTACGCTTTTCTGTAAATACACCGCATATGGATCTTTCTTCGGCATCTCTTACTCTGGCTTTAGATTAAATCAACAATCAATATACAAATTTTTGAATATGGGGAATTTTAAATTTGCACACAACAACTTTAATGTTTGTGACCTGGAAAAAAGTTTAGCTTTCTACGAAAAAGCATTAGGTCTGAAAGAAACGAAGCGAATTAATGCAGAAGATGGTAGTTTTATTATTGTTTATCTTTCGGACGGAGGCAGCCAGCATTTGTTGGAACTAACCTGGCTGAGAGACTGGGAAGGAAACTACAATCTGGGCGATAATGAATTTCATCTTGCCTTCACTGCTCAGGATTATGATGCAGCTCATAAATTGCATGAAGAAATGGATTGTATCTGTTATGAAAATCCCGAAATGGGCATTTACTTCATTGAAGATCCTGACGGATATTGGTTAGAAGTTATTCCGGCAGGAAAATATTAGAAATTATGTTGTTATATTGTCATTTTTCTGTAATTTGTTGTTTTATAGATCTTTATCTATGACAATATAAGTGTCGGTAGAATGCCGGTATGATGGTATATTGTCATTGATGTTGTCATATTTAAATGACTGATCATTAGATTATTGTATGGTTAGTGTCAATATGACAATAGAAAAACGATTTTTTCTCTGGAGAGAAAATAGAATAGAAAACGGAATCGCTTTGACGGATATTTCTATATATATCCAATCAGAGCGATTCCGTTTATTTGTATATCTGTACGCGAAGATACGTATCAAGTAGCAAGAACAAAGCAGCAATTAGTTGCGAAATACCTATGAATTATTTTTTTCAACTGTATGATTTACAAAAG
>JBOFDD010000079.1:0-2539 GCA_051646645.1 Bacteroidales bacterium
TGCAGTGTGCCGGCGGCTGTCCGGCATATTTTTCGGTTCTCAATTTAGGAAAGTACGCCGGACTTTCGACGAATCTGCAACTTCAAAATTGATCTCTGAAAAAATTATTACCCGGTAATAATTTTATCCCCGTCACTTAAAGTGACGGGGATAATCATGGATTCTGAGAGAATAAAATATTTTGCGGATCAGGAGCGTCCTGAGCGCTTTTCCTATTTTTGCTTCTTTTTCGTAAATTTCTTTTGGAGTTCAGCGCGCAATTGTGCAATGCCCGCATCGCCACATTCGGTATAACGAATAAATGTCCCGTTTTCGTTGACCAAATAGATAAGGGGCACATAACCGTTGCCATAAGTTTGGCCAAACTGACGTGATGCATCCTGGAAGAACGGAATAGAGGCGCTGTATTGTTCCATAAAACCGCGGATATCATTCTTAGTCATACTGCCCGCAGAAATTGCCAAGCCCGTAAGACCCTTACCCTCAAATTCTTTAATCAGCTTTTGCACGACAGGATAATATTGTTCACATAGCGGACATTTGGTCGAAAAGTAGAAGATTACAAGCGGACGAGAACTGAAATGCGAAAACAGCATCCCTGGATCCGAAATTCCTACCAAAGGAGTTTTGAAATTTATTTTCATCAGCGCCTTCTTGGAGTCGACCATCAAAGTCGGTACAGGCGGCTCGGACGGAAGGTTCTTGGCAAATGAAACGCCGGTGCACAATACAATCACTAAACAAAAAGCAAAAAACCGATTCATCTGATCTCCATATACAAATTTAGAATATTTAAAATCATATCCCTATAACAGTCCACATCTATCAACTACATTTTCGATTTAGAAAGCACGCCGGACGTACGACGAATCTGCAGCTTCAACATCGATCCGCCTGACATAAACTACATTATAAGAAGCGGAAGGCTCTTGAAAAACTGTTGACTCGATGCATGTTTTCCCTTAAAATCAGCATAAAGGAGGAACACAACAGATATTAAAAGCTTTCACTGAAACGGACTTGCAGGAATTGTACAGCTACGCTTCTATACCCGGCGACAGTGTTGACAGTCAAAATTACAAATTTAAAGAAAGGAAAAGTATAATGTATCCCGCTTCTTCATTATACAAGTTGAGATGTGACGATGATAAAAAAACTACTTCCGTTTGTTGGTATCTTAGTTGCTGCCACTTTGGTCAGCGCATGGTTGATTGATAAGGGTGTTATTGTTTTCGATCATAGCGGGGAGCAAAGGGGTGAGGGCGTATATTGGAATAATACATTTTACATACCTTGCTCTGGAGAATATACCGAAGGCAAAACCATTGCAAAAACAAATGATGGCTTCTCAATAAATCAAGTCGAAGAAGATACTACGCACACATTTATTGTTCTGCGAAACTTTCTAGACCAATATCTTTTAGTAAGAGAAGATTATGAGATTCCGACTACTGGCAAAATATCAACGGTATTTTGGAACGGAGAGTTAATAACTGACAAGGCATTTTTTACCGCATTGTCTGAGATTATTAAAACTGCTACTACTGATTTTACATACAAAACAGACGGTATATTTAAATTGAAAGATAATCAAAAAATGAGAATTCTGTATGTTGGGTATGATGACTGTCCTGTCGCTACCTCTTATATAGGTTATATGGGAAAGGTTAACGGTACTTGGTACATTACAACAGGAATATCTGATGACCAACATAATGACGATGGATATTCAAAGTTATATAAAATTTCTTGCTATACTATACCAAATAAATACATAAAAATACTCGATAAATATTTTCAATTTTCGATTTAGAAAACTACGCCGGACTTACGACGAATCTGCAGCTTCAAAATTGATCCGTCTGTCATAAACTACATTATCAGAAGAGGCGGATTCTTGAAAAACTGCTGACCCGATGTACGTTTTCCCTTAAATTTTCTTGGCTGGCGGCGGATATTGCATATATAAACTCATATTGACGGGACCACTGAGACAATCCAGCAAAACATGGAAAAAGAGAAAGCAGCGGAAGATGAATAAATGACTTGTCACCGATATTGACCGGCTATATCTTTGAATAAGAGGTGACACAATATGATTAACCAGGCACTCGTAAATAAAGCGATGAAAAAGACCGGGATAGCGAAAAAGGATGAGGCTGTTAATTTTGTTTTGAAACGATATCTTGAGGAGCCGATACAAAAAGATTCAGCGAAGAAAAGGCAATCGAAACGGCTAACCGATGATCTGCTTGAAAAAAATATTTCCCCAGCGATAAGAAAGCTGATGAAAGAACACAGCGTTCCCTTTGACCCGAAGGATACAGGAAAAACGGACGAAGAATTATTGACACAGGCCCTTGAGGAACAAAATTGAAATGAAAGTATTTATCGACTCAGATATAATAATTGACACATTTTCGTCAGACCCGAAGAGAGCACAATTCAAGCCGGCGTCGGCTGTCGTTTTATCTCTTATCGAACAAGAAAAAATTGTAGGAATTACATCCCCGGTCATTATCGCAAATGCCCATTATAT
>JBOFDD010000080.1:0-4221 GCA_051646645.1 Bacteroidales bacterium
GAGCACGTCAGTATCTGGCGGAGCAGGTTGCGCATGATCTATGGCAGGCAAAACAGCGGGTACATCCACCCATCAGACGGTTATATCCGCTTACACCAAGTTCTGTTCTTGATGTAAGTGATACATACAGGTATTGCTCAAGGCTATTATAGCCGTGTTAGTCAGGACCTGTGCTTGTTGTCGATACTGGAAGTACGCGTACCTATAATTGATTGAAACTTACCAAAAAGCAGCGTAATGTTGTGAACAGAAAATTTACAAAGGTGCGTTCCGTTCACCCCATGTTCAAACACGAGGTGAACCGTTGAATAAAAATTAGTTTTCTTAGCCAAATAATGGCGTCCTAAAATATATAGAGAGTTAAATGAGTTCAGTTACAATTGATCATTTCATGCGAGCCATTGACGATATAAGTGCTCATGGTGACAACGATATGTTGCCATTTGATATAGATACGGTTTTTTTATCTGAATCAAAAGTAAGTGTAGCCCAAATAGCATTTGATTTTTTTGAACGACTCGAAAAAGATGGGAAAAAGAACGCTAAAAGCACTCTAAATTCAATTCAGGTTTTTAACGAAAGATTACTATCTCCTACAGGCGCTAGCGGCTTTAGGATTTCAACAAAAATCCATCCTTTCTGGAATGTTTACCTGAATGGTCTTGCAATAGCTATAGCAGAGAAAAATGAAATCAACAGAAGCCTCAATGCACACTCATATCGCTTTACAAATAATGGCCCAGGCCTTTTCGATAGAGATAGATCATGGCGAGCATATAAAGAAGCAACCATCAAAGATTCAGCATTAAATAGTAAAGATGCTGTAGTTATACAAACCGACATTTCAAGTTTTTATGAGCATATATATCATCATCGAATTGAAAATTGTATTAATGATTTATTCGGAAATGGCTCAACTATTTCAACGCAGATGGATAGAATTTTAAGTCAACTATCGTCAGGTAGATCGTTTGGTTTACCTGTTGGCGGGCAATGTTCAAGAGTACTTGCAGAGCTGCTAATGACTTCCATTGACCAGATTCTTACATTATCAAATGTTACATGGCATAGATATGTTGATGACTTTACATTGATAGCAGATAGTCAAGCTGAAGCCTATAAAGCTATATCAATTCTCTCAAATGCACTGGCGGATTATGGACTTTCTTTGAATAGATCAAAAACAACGATACTTAAAGGTCAGCATTACGAGAACTTTGTTCACTCACAGTTATTTACTGAAGATGATAGTGCTAGCAGATTAAAGAAAATTGACTTACATTTTGATCCATATTCTGACAACCCCCTTTCTGATTATGAAGAGCTTGCGGAGACGGTAGAGCAACTCAATGTGCAGACATTGCTTGACCTAGAGATTCATAAAAGTCAGCCGGATACATTTTTGATAAACCAAATAAGCAGAACGTTAAAACTACATAATCCAACGTTAGCCCTTCAGCTTTGTAAAACATTGCTTTCACCGGAAAACCTGCACTCTTTCAGAGGGTCCTGGTCAACGATTATAAAAGGAGTTATTTCACTTAGAGTGGATAAGAAGTATTCTGGAATATATGCATTACTGGATAATATGCTAGATAATATCATATTCCATTCAGAGCACTTACTACTACCTGAAGCAAATTGTCTGCATTATTTGCGTGCTTTAAGAGTTTCTAGAACTGATAAACGTGCTGCATATGTTCATAGAAAACTACAAGAAAGTCACTCTGATACTCTTAAAAGAGCATGCTTAGAATGTATCAGAAATTGGAAAGATAGGCCTTCTTTTATTCATGCTAGAAACAAATGGTCAAATTTCAGTCCTGAAGTTCAAAGAATGCTATGGCTTGCATCACTTGAATTCGGAGATGATGGAAATCACTTTAGGTTGCAAGTTAAAAATTCAATTCATAACTTGTGGTCTTTAGGTATTGAATTGAAAGATAAACTATCGTTTAGTGGAATATATGTATCATGGGTCAATAGTACGGTGAAAAAATGAGATTTTTTAGATTACCAGTTAAAGATCCAAGAACTGTAGCAAGGGATATTCCTGGCATATGTGATTTATTATTCCCTCAGTTGCTACCTGCAATAGTTTCTCACCTAAATAGGGAGACTCAGCCAATTCCTGATTGTTCTTATGTAGAGGAAAGCTTACTGCTTGAAATTTCCACAAGTGCAGCGATGCTATTTGAAGTTGCTTATGCTCGTGCAGAGCAAATACTTGATGATGCAACTGAAGACTGGGATGAATGCTTAAATTTAGCTTTGAATAGACAATCTAGGTATTTTGATGCCGTTCTACCTAAAAAATTATCAGATACTGATCTTTTTGTAGCCAACCAAACTGCGAATAATTTAGCACAGTCAATAAGATTTTTTCATAGTCAAAATCATAATGTTAAAATTATACAATCACCATTGATACCGGGCTATCAATGGATAGCGCAAGGGCAAGGTGATTTTGCTATTGGTAATACATTGATAGAAGTAAAATGTAGCAGCAGAAATTTTTCATCATCTGACTATCGGCAAATATTAATATATTGGCTCTTAAGTTTTTCATCATGGATTGAAGGCGGCATAGAAGAGTGGAAATCAGGTATATTATTAAATCCCAGATCAAATAAATATATTGAAATAGAATTTGATGATCTTGTAAAAATTACTGGTGCAGGAAGATCCAAAATAGAGATATTAGAGCTATTTTCGTCTCTTGTTGGGGACTACGCATACAAACTTGGTAATTAGGTCAAAGATCAGATTACGTCAAAAGCAAGACATTTAAGTGATGCCTACCTGCGTACAGGCATTAAGTCCGCTTCTCGCACTCAGCAGCCTGCCAAGGCTAGTAATAATAGTGCCATGACTAATCCATTTATAAGTGTTTAAACTTTAACTCTTATACTCTTCAATCCACCGATCCACCATATCAGCCCAATCCTGTAAAAGCTGCTTTCTTTGCTCGGCGTATTCGGCCTTGTTATACACCGCCCTCACCCCTCGCTGTTCGTGAGCCAAGGCTTTTTCAATCCAGTCCGAGTTATAACCGGCTTCATGCAAGTGCGTGGATGCTGTGCGCCGCATATCATGGATAGTGAAATCAGCCAGCGGCAAGCCCTGTTTTTGAGCTAGTGCAATTGCATGATTCGCCGCACGGTTAAGAGAACTCAACGCTATTGTTCCGTGCTGAGATTGCCCGAAACTCGGCATAACAAACGGGGAGCCGTCCGCCAAAATATGCAGCTGCATAAGCAGATCCAGGGCTTGGTGGGACAGATAGACGACATGCGGACGCCCTGCTCCCTGACGGCTGGCTTTCATTCTTTCGGCCGGGATCACCCATTCTGCCGTAACAAAATCTATTTCATCCCAGGTAGCGTTGACGATGGAGTTCTTTCTAATCATGGTCAGCATGACTATCTTGAGCGCCACCTTCAGCGCATGGGACGTTTGAGCATTTTTCAGTGTATTGAAGAACAGGCCAATTTCTCTTTTGGATAAGGCTCTGTCTCTGGGTTTGAATGTTGCAATGGTCGAAGGGGCCACATGGTCCGCAGGGTTTTCGCATTTAACGCCCCTGGCTTTCGCGTAGGTAAATACGTTGCCCACAATATCGCGTGTCTTGACGGCAGATGCGGAGGCTCCCCTATCCTTAATCTTTTTACAGTGGTTACGCAGCATATCCGGGGTGATTTCACTCAGCAGCTTTTTGCTGAATTTGGGTCTGACATCGCGCTTGATGATGCCCTCTACGATATTGCGTGTACTGTCTTTGTAGTCTGCATCCTGCAACCAGTGTTCAAGCCAGTCGCCAAAATAGGTCGATTTTGTCTGTTCTTTCTGCCGTTGCTTTTCTACAGCAGGGGATGAGCCCTGTGCTAACAGTTTTTTGGCTTCAATCAGTTTTTCACGCGCCTGGGCAAGAGAAAGGATGGGGTACTTACCCATTGTCAGCGTTTCACGACGCTCATTGATTTTGTAGTCGTACCTGAAAGTGATGAGGCCCGACTTAGCGACGGTGACATATAGCCCGTCACGATCAGCCACTTTGTAGACCTTATCGCCTGGTTTCAAAGATCTCAGTTTCGTTTCCGTCAGCATACTGTTGCGCCTCCTGATAGCCGATTGAATTTTTACCGTCGCATTGAACGGTAAAAATCCGACTCTATCACATCAGGGAAAATTTTTTACCGTCAAATTTTACGGTAAAAATAG
>JBOFDD010000081.1:0-5629 GCA_051646645.1 Bacteroidales bacterium
TGCCCCTGCATGAAAGGTTGAAACTGATTGTGTTTGAAACAGCGGCAGGGCTAACACTTACAGTATTGTCATTACTTGTATTTTGGCTTATAGGCTAGGGGTTATATTATTATGGGAAGAAAAGAACAGGGAGCAATAGTCTTATTGCGTATAGCAGTTGGCTGGCATTTTTTGTATGAAGGGCTCGTCAAATTTACCGATCCTTCATTTAGTGCAGAATCGTACCTGAAAGGATCAGAGGGGATGATGCGTTATATTTATGAACATTACATGCACACACCTGTACGGATGTTCTGGGTTGATACGTTAAATATTACAGCTCTTCTGCTGGTTGGAACAGGTCTGTTTTTTGGTGTTGCCATTCGTAAGAGTGCATACTTAGGTATGCTTTTGCTCTTCTTCTACTATAGTGCTTATCCTCCCTTTTCAGGAGCAGATAGTGTCGGAGGAAGTTTTTTTATAGTAGACCGGAACCTGATTGAGTTTTTGGTGTTATTCTTAATAGCGCAGATATCTGCTGCACAGGATTTTAGTATATCAAAAGCATGGTCTGTAGGCACAAATCGGGAATTGAATAGTAATAATGGAAAATAATAATGACCCACGAAGACGTGAATGGCTGAAAGTCATGATCACTTTACCACTTGCCGGTACACTGGCATATGGATTATACAAAAGAGCAAAAGCGAAAAAAACTCAGGATGATTTTCTTCGGCTTGTAGCTGATGATCCAGTACCGCAACAATTACCCGAATGGGATATACCTTCATTAAAAGTAGGGCTTATCGGATGTGGCAACAGGGGAAAGTTCATTCTTAAAGCATTAGGATATTATCATCCTGATGAGATTCTTAAACTTCGTGAAGCTGCCCGTATTTCACCTTCGGATACCCGTTACCGCGATATGCAGGAACAACCGGCATCACCTGTTCAGATCACAGCGGTATGCGATATATTCCAGCCAAATACGGATTATGCACTCACAGCCGCATCAAACCGTTCCCGCACCAGTGATATCTCCAGAATAAAAAATGAAGTTAAGCAGTTCAAAGACTGGCGTGAACTTATCGCATCTGACGAATGTGATGCTGTTATTATTGCAACTCCCGACCACTGGCATGCGCCAATTGCAATTGAGGCTGCACGTCTGGGAAAACACATCTATATGGAGAAACCTGCTGCATGGACACTGGAGGAAGCTTTTGATTTACGTCGGGCCTTGACCCAATCCGGTGTTGTATTTCAGCTGGGGCATCAGAACCGGCAGGTAAACAGTTATCAGAAAGCACGTGATATCATACAAAAGGGACTGTTAGGAAAAATTTCTCTTATTGAAACATCGACCAGCCGCAACGACGATAACGGAGCATGGGTATATCCCATTCATGAGCAGGCCGATATGCAGACTGTAGACTGGCAGGCTTTCTGCCCCGACCCGCGTAGGAGAGCAGAGTTTAATGCCTATATGCTGTCGCATAAATTGCAGAAATTTATGATTGCCGATGCTTATGACTCTTTCAACGCAGAACATTTCTTTCGCTGGCGTTGCTGGTGGGAATATAGTTCCGGACTTATCGGCGATCTCTTCACGCACGAATACGATGCGGTAAATCAGATTATGCAATGCGGAATCCCGGCTTCAGCCACCGCTTCAGGAGGAGTTTATAAATTCAAAGACGGACGTACTGTTCCGGATGTTCTTCAGATCTCCCTGGAGTTTCCGCGCCAGGAATTTTCTATGCTTTACAGTGCAACACTGGCCAATAGTATGGAAAAGCCCAAACGTATTCTTGGTACAGATGCTATGCTGGATATTAATAATTCCATAGAAATGTATGTAGATCCGTCCTCTCAACGATACAAGGATGATATTGACCTCGGTCGGATTAATCCCGAAGAGCCTGTATATACGTTTATTCCCGGAAAAAAAGAAGTAGATATTGTTTCTACAGCAACAGAAAGATACTTTGCCCGCCGCGGATTACTATATGCCTGGGTGGGCGAAAAGAAGTTTAATACCACTTTCCTTCATATCTCTGAATGGATAGATGCCATTCATAATAATAAAGCAACAAGTTGTGGCATAAAAGAAGCTTTCGAAGAAACCATCACAGCCCAGCTGGCCAGCCGTGCCTATCTGGAAGGCAAAACGAAGTACTGGGACGAAGATAAAGAAAAGATCGTATAGAGGTAAAGGCAGTACTCTTCATACTTTATAACCCATTTCTACTCTTTGCATACTCAGGTTGTTAGTTGGATTTAATCAAAGTTTGTGTGAAAGGGCTGTTTTGAAATTCAATTGTCTGATAAATCAAACCTTAAGGGACGCATAATTGATGAAAAAAGATTGATTTTGGCATCAGAAAAATAAAAGTACTTATGAATAATACTATAAAATCAGGCTTATGCCTGCTTCTCTTTCTGTTATGTCTGTCCTGTAGTAAAAATTTCGATGATCGTTTGCGTGGACAATGGCAGTTGCGGGAATACTCCGAAGGTGCTGAGCAAACATATCCCAATCAGGTGTTTTACAAGTTTAGCCGTCAGGTTCTTTTGATTGAATCACCCAAGGCGGAGCTTACGGACAGTTTTTTCAGGAAGGAGATTCTTTAATGCTGGAACTGCCGGACAATAAAACTGTTCCCGAGACATTTCGTGTATTTGGCTGGACTTCTACACATGAGCGTGTGTTAATTCGTTCGCTTTCCAGACAAAAGCTGGAACTAACACAGGGCGATAAATACTGGTCGTTCCGTAAATTCTGATTCACATACCATGAGGTTATCTGGATTTTTGGAAACGTAGTAAATAGTTTCCAAAAGTCGGGATAACCTCCAGTTAACTATATGATAAATGAAAAAAATACTACTCTTATTTGCCTTGTCCCTGCTTTTATATTTGCCGTTGAGAGCATAATCCGTATCTGAAATTTACGTTACTTCAGATGTTACTCTGGGAGCGGGAGATGTATCTCCTTTCTGGTTCAATGTGAATCAGCATGGGCTAAATTCGATTCATCCCAGCAGTGCTTATCTTCGTGCCGGAATATCAAAAGAATGGAATACAGCCAAACGTTTTGACTATGCTTATGGAGCAGATTTCGTTACCGGATATAATCTTGATGCCAATGTGATTATACAGCAACTTTATGCAGACATAAAATACCGTTCTCTGTTTCTTTCTGTTGGATCCAAAGAACGTACCGGACTATTCCGGAATCCACTTTTAAGTACAGGTGGAACACTTTGGTCAGGTAATGCTCGTCCGATACCTCAGGTTCGCGCGGGTTTTTATGATTGGGTGCAGCCCTTTCGTACAGCTAATTGGTTTAAACTCAAAGGTGATATTTCTTATGGATGGTTTACCGATAGTCGTTTCCAGAAAAACTTTATTAATAAACTCAATGGTGTATATGTGAAAAATATTGTATATCACCATAAATACATCGCTTTTCAGTTCGGAAATGACCAGACCCGTTTCAAAGTGGAAGCAGCTTATGAAATTGATCAGCAATTCGGAGGTAGACGTATTCATTACAAAAACGGCGAAGTTGTTCTCACCGAGCAGATTCCTTCAAAATTCAAGGACTATATACGAGCATTCTTTCCACTTGGAGGAAGCAGCGATGATCTTGAAACGAATTCTCAATATTATCAGGGAAACTATGTTGGAGAATGGCAGGTCAATCTGCATTACAAACTCAATAATGGACACCGGTTTCGTGCCGGATTCGAAAACTTTTGGGAAGATGCCAGTGCTATGGGTAAGTTTAACCGGATGGACGGGCTCTGGTCTCTGGAGTACAACCGCACATCACCAGCTTTAATTTCAGGAGCACTAATCGAATACTTTCAATCCACAGATGGTTCCGGACCCATCCACTGGTGTCCGAGCTTTACCGAGCAGGATACGAATATTCAATACGAAGCATCTGGAGCCGACGGTTATTATAGTCACGGAGTATATGGCGGCTGGTCCCACTGGGGGCAGAATATAGGTAATCCATTGATTCCATCCCCTGTATTTAATAAGAATGGATCATTATCTCCCCGTTGCAGCCGCCTGAAATCCTGCAATATCGGAGTCAATGGACAAATCACACCCGAATGGCACCACCGTATGCTTTTGACGCATATGCGTGGATGGGGTACTTATGGTTCACCCTTCAAAGAAGTTGAGAAAAATCTCTCGGGACTGATAGAGGTAACCTATCTGCTTCAGTGGCAGCCCCGTCTCTCTTTCAAACTGGCTACTGCATTCAATACAGGCAATCTGTACGGAGGCGAAGCATGGGGTACCCGATTATCTGTTACCTACCAGTTTCTGAAATAGAAACTATCTCCCACAAAATACATCTCCCACAGATTTTTTAAGAGCTGCTTAATTGCTTAAACGTGAGAATACAGTTAAGCGCTTAAGTAGTTCATTAACTAAAAAACTCCTTTAACTCTTTCTAACTCCTTTAATTCCTGTGAGATTGTCTTCTCTTACAAGAGTAGACAGAGTAAGAAAGAGTTTGAGAGCGTACGCCCGGGGATAAACAACTCCTTTAACTCCTGTGAGATTGTCTTTTATAGAGAAATTGTTATTCGTAGTATTCATCTTCTGTGCTTATTGTTCTGTTATAATAGCATCTTTTTATACCATCTTTTAACAAAACAGTATTGAAGTTTATTAAAAGACCAATAGGTTTATTAGTCAAACGAAGATAAGTAATGACCTGAGATTGATGGATCGGCTCAATTTCTTTAACAGATTTAAGCTCTACTATTACCTTATCATCTATAAGCAAGTCTATTCTATATGCTTCTTTCATTTCAATACCTTCGTAAACCACCGGAAATGACACTTGTCTGTCTACTTTTATTCCAGCTACTTTTAGCTCATATTCTAATGCAGCTTCATATACATTTTCAAATAACCCAGGTCCAAGATTGCTGTGTACTCGGTAGGCGCAATTAAGAATAATTGCTGTTAAGCGATTTGCATCTTTATATTCCATTTCAGTCATGATAGTGTTTTTTTTGAGTAAATATAGCTATTTTTATGAATAAAAATATTTTTAAGCTTTTTGATATGAGCTTTGACTCTTCCCATCTTCTTTGACTCCTGTGAGGCGGCTGTTTAATATATCTGTAATATGGAATAATAGATCAGATGATCCTAATATAATGAGACCGGGCTGTTTGTCTTCACCTTTACTCCTTTACCCCTTGTGAATCTATTCTTTAAACTCTGTGTAGCAATTGCAGTTTGCCTTTTCACAAATCAACAAATCAACAAGAAAGCGCAGCTTTCGCTCAACGCATCAACAAAAAGAGAGCTGTTCTCCTTTACCCCTTGTGAATCTATTTCTTTAAACTCTGTGTAAAATTGAGTTTTCAAAGAGAAGAATTATATACAAGGAGTGAAGGAGAAAAAGGGAGCGGTCTGCTCCTTCACTCCTTGTCTTAGGTATTATTAATCAATTGATTTCAGGGTGTTTACATACGTAACTACTCAGGTATATTCTCCTTGAAACCTAAAAAGGAAAAAAATGCTCCTATCTGTTGAAATGTATCTAATAACTTTATCAAGACTGATTACACTTAATTTTGTACAAATCGTATTTTTGTATTTAATGAATGGA
>JBOFDD010000082.1:0-4456 GCA_051646645.1 Bacteroidales bacterium
AGAGTCCCTAAATCTTGATCATATGATTTGAATTGCATCTTCATATATCTCTGTATTAGATGCGTAAAGATAATAAATAAATACTATATGATTAAATTTTTACAATAAAAAAGAGGGTATGTACTTTTGACACACCCCCTTTTTGTATTTTAATTCTCAGGCTCAACCTGAGGTAATGTCTTGTTTAGATAAATATAACCTAGAAGACCCGATATGAGTGATCCGAGGATAACTCCGAGTTTGGACTGGTTCAGCAAAGTTTCACCTACAAGCTCAATACCGCTGAAAGAAAGATTAGCAATGAAAAGTGATACGGTAAATCCGATTCCACCTAACATCGCTACTCCGGCAATGTGTTTCCATTGTGCTCCTTCGAGCATTGGTGCGATACGGAGTTTAACTGCAAGATAGGTAAATGAGAAGATTCCGACAAACTTACCGACAAAGAGTCCCATAAATACAGAAAAACTAACTCCCTGTACTAAGTCCGAAAAGCCCAATCCGCTCAATACTACTCCTGCATTAGCGAAGGCAAATAACGGCATGATGATGTAGTTGATTGCCGAATGAAGTGAATCTTCGAGATCCTGCAATGGACTGATCACTTTATCCGAGGCACTTTCTACTACTTTCAGACGGTCGATCTGCTCGTGTGTAAGAATTGAATGCCCTGCTTTATCAACAACGGTTTCATCCGGAAAATCAGCTATCTGTTTACGGATTGTCTGAATGTATTTCATTACATTCAGCTTAGGTGTGGCAGGCACGGCAAAGGCTACGAGTACTCCGGCAATTGTCGGGTGAATGCCCGATTCGAGGAATAACATCCAGAAGATAAATCCGAAGAAGATGTAGAACAGCTTGGATGATACCTGGCGCTTACCTCCGATAACGATCACTGCATAGATAAGTGCTGCGAAAAGCAAGTACTGAATCATCAGGTCTTTACTGTAGAAAAGCGCAATTACGATAATACCTCCGATATCATCCGCAACAGCAAGCGTAGTCAGAAAGATCTTAAGACTTACCGGAACCCGGCGTCCAAGCATGCTAAGAATACCAAGAGAAAAGGCAATATCTGTTGCCATCGGTATTGCACTACCCGCAGAAGCAGGATAAGAAGGAGAAAACAGCATATACATCGCAACCGGTACAATCATACCTCCCATTGCAGCAATAATTGGTAGCAATGCTTTTCGAAAGGAGGATAATTCTCCTACTAATACTTCGCGTTTGATCTCAAGACCTACCGAGAAGAAAAACACCGCCATCAATGCATCGTTGATGAACTGCAAAAAAGTCATAGGGTGACCGTGGTGCGAGAAAAGACGAAGATCTCCGATCTCCATCACTACTGATTGTTGCCAAAAGGCTAAATACTCTGCCGACAATGGGCTATTCGCAAGAATCATGGCAAAAAGGGCTGCAATGATAAGGATAACTCCACCATTAATACGGCTTATGAGCTTCTTACGAAATGAAAATCTGAAATTGTGTTCCATTATTACATTAAATTAGTAAAAAAGAGAACCTTCTGCGGAGTAAGCAAAAGGTTCTCTGTGGTATTTAGTTGTGTCTTAATCTAATTTAAGCACTGCAAGGAATGCTTTCTGAGGAACTTCAACAGATCCGATCTGTTTCATACGTTTCTTTCCTTTTTTCTGTTTTTCAAGGAGTTTACGTTTACGGGAAATATCACCTCCGTAACATTTAGCGGTTACGTCTTTACGTACGGCTTTGATTGTTTCGCGGGCAATAATTTTCGATCCGATTGCTGCCTGAATGGCAATATCGAACTGCTGACGAGGGATTAGCTCTTTCAGCTTCTCACACATACGGCGACCAAGTGTCACTGCATTGTCAACGTGAGTCAGTGTGGAAAGTGCATCTACCGATTCGCCGTTTAGCAGCACGTCAAGCTTAATCAGTTTTGACGGACGGAAATCGTGAATATGATAATCAAACGAAGCGTATCCTTTAGAGATACTTTTCAGTCTGTCGTAGAAGTCGATTACGATCTCTCCTAAAGGAATGTCGTAAATGATTTCGACACGATCGCCCGAGATATATTCCTGTTTGATCAGCTCTCCGCGTTTACCAAGACAAAGTGACATGATTGGTCCGATGTAGTTGGTAGTCGTGATCACTGATGCACGGATATAGGGTTCCTCGATTGTCTCTACAAGTGTAGGATCCGGCAATCCGGATGGATTGTGTACCTCTGTCATCACACCTTTCTTGTCGTATACATTGTAAGATACGTTGGGTACGGTAGTGATTACGTCCATATCAAACTCACGGTCCAGACGCTCCTGAATGATCTCCATGTGCAAAAGTCCAAGGAATCCGCAACGGAAACCAAAACCTAAGGCTGCTGAAGACTCAGGCTGGAAGGTAAGCGACGCATCGTTAAGCTGAAGTTTTTCGAGCGATGCTCTCAAATCTTCGAAGTCTTCGCTGTCAATCGGATAAAGACCGGCAAATACCATTGGCTTAACTTCTTCGAATCCTTCGATACCTTTATCGCAAGGACGGGCAGTATGTGTGATTGTATCTCCTACTTTAACTTCTTTTGAAGTTTTAATACCTGAGATAATGTAACCTACATCACCACAACCAACTTCTTTACGAGCTTCCATATCTAAACGAAGAATACCGATTTCATCTGCATCGTATTCTTTACCTGTAGCAACAAACTTAACCAAATCACCTTTACGGATTGTTCCGTTAATGATTTTGAAGTAAGCGATAATACCGCGGAACGGATTAAATACAGAGTCAAAGATAAGAGCCTGAAGCGGTGCTTCGGGATCACCTTGCGGTGCAGGAACACGTTCGATGATGGCAGAAAGAATTTCTTCAACACCAATCCCTGTCTTACCACTGGCACGGATAATCTCTTCGCGTTTGCAACCAAGAAGTTCGATAATCTGATCTTCAACCTCTTCGGGCATCGCACTTGGCAAATCTACTTTATTCACGATCGGAATAATTTCGAGATCATGTTCAATTGCCATATAAAGATTCGAAATAGTCTGAGCCTGAATACCCTGAGCCGCATCTACAATCAAAAGCGCACCTTCGCAGGCAGCAATCGAACGTGATACTTCATACGAAAAGTCAACGTGACCGGGAGTGTCAATAAGGTTCAGACAATACTTCTCACCGTTATAAACATAATCCATCTGAATCGCATGACTCTTGATGGTAATACCTCTCTCACGCTCCAGATCCATATTATCAAGTACCTGAGCCTGAAGAGCCTTCCCTTCTACCGTCTTGGTAAATTCCAGCAAACGGTCTGCCAACGTACTTTTTCCGTGGTCGATGTGAGCAATAATACAAAAGTTACGTATATTCTTCATCTAATATATAATGTACTAATATCAATTGAGCGCAAATATATAAAAAATAAAGGAAATATCTATACATACAACATCATTACAAACCGGATTAATTCAAAATACCGAATGATCAGAACTGAAGGTTGAGTGCAACCCGAATTCCCGAACGGCTAATTTGAGGATGATCGCGGTAAGTCAGCCTCCAGACATAGTCTATACGCAAAAACCGGAAGATATTATCTATCCCCACTCCTACTTCCATATAAGGCATACCATCCATCTTGTAACAGACCGGATTTCCGGTCTGATCAGTCGGAAAGAGAAAGGCATTTGGGTTTACTGCCGGATTATTTTTTTCGCTGAGTGTTCCCATATATCCTTTGAACGAAACAACTTCACGAAACTTGAGATAACGGTTTACAGGAAACATATTAAAAATAAGCCCGTTCATATTATACTCTAACTCCCACGACAAATACTGATCGGAAATAAACTCCATTACGTTCATCAGGTCAAACGTCTCTTTCACATGAATGTAAGACGGATTTGCCTGTGGAATAATCAGATATGGGAACGGAACTTCATTCCATTGCTTTCCTCCTTTGAGCATCATATCCACGTACCCGAAAGCTGAAGCCCGAAAGCGTTGATAAACAGAAAACTCGGTTAGATTTGAGAGATAATGAGCTCCAAATGCTCCTTTTATCCCGATCTTATGCGAAAGAGTAAGTACCGGATTATTCTGCGTAATATAATATCTGCTGTAACGACGCTGATAGAAACGCTCATCGGGTGCATAACGCAGAGTTAATCCCATCTCAGTGGTTGTGAGAGAATTAAACCGCTTTATGGTACCATCAGACTGTGGTTTATCGAAATATAGCTCACCCAGAGGTGTTTCTTCAAAAACATCCATATTAAACTTATAGGAAAAACCAGTCTGATATTCACGCATATAGCGCAATCCGATATTATTTATCAGATACATTTTTTTTATCGGGAAACGACGAAAGGAGTAAAAGACATTCTCTTTATTAACCGAAACGAGGTCTTGTCCGGGAAAACTAACATCTTTTTTTATATTCAACGCTATGGAATGAACGGGAAACTCC
>JBOFDD010000083.1:0-2126 GCA_051646645.1 Bacteroidales bacterium
AACATGGTCAGCCTCAGAATGGCAAAAGTTCTTCAAGGAAAACTTGCCTGCTAAATTCTTTGATGATCAGTCGAATGAAGCAATGTGGGAAGATATCTACAGAGTTTCAGATGAGAAAATATGGTCTGTACGTCAGGGTCTAAAAAATAAACTGATTAATTATATCAAAGATCAGTTCAGAGAAAACTGGATTAAAAATCAGGGTGATCCGACTCGTGTTGTAAATATTCTTGATAGTATTACGTCAAATGCTTTGATCATTGGTTTCGGACGTCGTTTCGCTACTTACAAAAGAGCACACTTATTATTTACTGATCTTGAGCGTTTAAGTAGAATTGTAAATAATCAACAATATCCTGTACTGTTCTTTTATACAGGGAAAGCCCATCCGGCAGATGCTGCAGGTCAGGCTCTTATCAGACATATTGTAGAGATATCTCATCGTCCTGAGTTTCTGGGTAAAATTATTTTCCTTGAAAACTACGATATGCAATTAGCAAAACGATTAATTGCTGGTGTTGATATTTGGTTAAATACACCGACTCGTCCTTTAGAAGCATCTGGTACATCTGGTGAAAAAGCTGAGATGAATGGTGTGTTAAACTTCTCTGTGAAAGATGGATGGTGGTATGAAGGATATCGCAGAGGTGCAGGTTGGGCATTGACTGAGCAGAGGACTTATCAGAATCAGCAACATCAGGATCAGTTAGATGCTGCAACTATTTATGCAAAATTAGAGCGTGAAATTATCCCTCTTTATTATGCAAGAAATAGTAAAGGTTATTCTCCTGAATGGATTCAGTATATTAAAAACTCTTTTGTTCAGATAGCACCTCACTATACCACAAAACGAATGCTGGATGACTATATCGATCGCTTTTATATTAAGGAAGCTAATCGTTGTAAATATCTTTCGGCTAATGGTTTTGCAAAAGCAAAAGAAATCGCAAAATGGAAAGAGTTTGTAGCTCAGAGATGGCATACTGTTGAAGTCGTTTCTGTAGATATGCCAGATCTTACAAATGTATCTTTGGGCGTAGATTATAATGTCGAAGTTGTAGTTGATCGCAAAGATCTCGGAGATAGTATTGGTATTGAATTGGTAGCGATGACAACAGAGGATGGTAAGCAAAAAATAGCATCCGTACATGAATTGTCTGTTGATAAAGTGGAAGGGTCTATGGCTCATTATAAATTGAATTTTAATTTAATGAATGCAGGGGAGTTCAGATTAGGATTCCGTATGTTCCCTAAACGTGCAGATCTTCCTCACCGTCAGGATTTCTGCTATGTTCGCTGGTTCTAAAACTAAGACATAAAAAGGCTGTCTGCTTAGCTTTCGCTTTGCAGACAGCTTTTTTTGTATTGACACGAAATATATAATAGCCTAAATACAGATGAGTAAATTTATCAAATCAGATGAAGCATTTCTTAATACATGTATTCAGGGACGAACAATCCGATATATTAGTAAGAACAAAGGAGGGATTCGTTTTTCGAAAGGCATGATTTTTTTTCATCCATATCTCTTACTATTCCGATGCACTTCATTTATCCCTTAAATGGTTGATGTAATATAAAAAAAGACCCGAAGTAAAACTTCGAGTCTTTTTTTGAGGTTCCTGGCAGATTCGAACTGCCGTAAACGGTTTTGCAGACCGGTGCCTAGCCACTCGGCCAAGGAACCATTGTTTGTTTCGTGATCAACCGTTGTGTTGTTGATTACGTGTGCAAAGGTAGCTGTTTTTTTTAAATCTGCAAATTTTCAGATTGTTTTTTTGAGCTTAAGACCCTGCTGATGGGTTATTGTGTTTACTAGTAGTTTTTTATGGGTGTAAAAAAAGGAAGATATTTTTATCTTCCTTTTTTGTCTTATGATGATTTTGGATGCATTTGCATTTAAAGAGCTTTGAAATTCCACGAGAATCCTGTAAGAATCAAGTTTTCGTTTTTAGTTAGAAATTCATTAGCAAACTCCTGAGGTGTAAACTGTTTAACCTTGCGTGATTTAATGTGAGATTATACAACCCTTCCTCTTCAAACCATTTATTATTAAGAGCTTGATGAGACTGAGGGCATCCTGATTTGCGCCAATAACCTTTTCCCGATAGGGCTAAGATCCAGCT
>JBOFDD010000084.1:0-2561 GCA_051646645.1 Bacteroidales bacterium
TCTAGCTGTTTCCCTTGTGATTTGAATTTCATAGTCCTGATTTTTAACACTCAAATATAGTGATTTTATATCAATTGAACTAATGAAAATGTATTTATTTACTGACAGCCAGGTATTTATATTTATTCAGCAGACCCTACTTAAACATGTAAATATGAATTATTTTATGAGGTATTTTTCACACAGTCTGCACGGGTCCGCACCCTACAAAAAGCAATATAAGTACATTGGTGAATACCCGATTCGTTACGAGGCGTTAACAGTATTGTAATAAACCGTAGTAAACTGTAACAGGTCTTAATGGTTTTGTAGTAACTATTTCACGTTCTTGTTTTTATGCTGTCAAGGCATTGTAATAGTTTGACTCTACTTTTGCCCATGTAAAATTAATGGAAATCAATACAAGAAAACGTGATGAAGATTGATCTGAAAAGAACAATGATGTTATTACTGACACTGTGGAATGTGATAGCTGTTATGGCTGTTGATAAACCTGAGTCTAAGAATACAAGAGTGGCTGCAAGCGGTGCCATATCAGGTGTAGTACTTGATAAGGAATTTAATGAAACATTGCCGGGAGCTGCGATACAGATTGTAGGAACGGATGGAGGAACAATTACCGATATGGATGGTAATTTCTCTTTTAATAATCTTGCCCCCGGCAAATATACGTTGCGAATCAGCTATATTTCGTATGAGCCGAAAGAAGTGGCTGAGATAACCGTAAAGAGCGGAGAAATATTTCGCCTGAATGTAGAAATGGGTAAGTCGGACCTTCTGTTGAATGAGGTGGTCGTTACAGGACGAAAAACAAACGAAGGAGAAGGCGCTTTGCTGCTTGAACGGAAACTTTCGACACTGGCTGTGGAGAGTATGGGTGCAAAGGAAATGTCGCTGAAAGGTATATCCAATGTTGAAGACGGTGTGAAAAAGATAACCGGGATTTCAACTTCAGGATCCAATCAGGTATTTGTAAGAGGTTTGGGAGACAGATACAGTATAACCACAATGAACGGACTTACGATTGCTTCACCAAATCCGGATCATAAACTAATACCACTTTCTCTTTTCTCTTCTTCACTGGTGAAAAACATCAAAGTGTCTAAGGTATACAATCCGGCTTCATTCGGAGATTATGCCGGTGCACACATCGATATAGAAACAAAAGAAAATAACAATACATCTTATCTTACACTGGGAGTGTCCACAGGAGGTAAACCCGGTACAACATTCAATACATTTTATAAATCGGATCAGCCATCTAACTTCTTTGGTTTTAATCGCGGACTTAATCCTTCAGCACAGTTGAAAGGTATGTCTAACAAAGATTTTGCTGTGCTTCGTCAGAATCCCTTTGCTACTGATTTCAGTGCAAAGAAAGGTACAGCACTTCCCGAAATAGGGCTGTCAGTGAGCGGAGGAAAGAGCTTTGACATCGGAGAGAACAGGCTGGATCTGTCTGTGAATGCAGGGTTTGATAATGAATATACCTATTACGATGATGCATTTCAGTCTACACTAACAGCTCAGGGGAATGTGCTTGATGCTTTTGTGTCGGATAAATGGAGCTATGAAACGACTACTTCGGTATTGGGGCAGGCGACTTTCTCGCTGAAAAATAATAATCGCTTTTCTTACAATATTCTTTACGTAAATAAATCGGAGGATAACTTTTCTACCCGTGAAGGTCATGATGCGGAAGGAATGCCACTACTGGCTAATAACTCACTGTACAGAAACTACCAGCTGCTGAATAATCAGCTTATAGGAGCACACGAAATTGCTTCGAAATGGAATATTGACTGGAAGGGAGCTTACGGTCGTACGACAAGCGATGAGCCTGACAGACGTCAGATTATGTATCTGCGAAATGATGATGGCAGTTATGAGCTGTTTAAACTTAATCAACAGGAAACTTCGCGATTCTTTGCTGCATTGAGTGAGAATGAATGGACAGGGAACGCTGCACTTACGTTTATGCCACAGGGCAGAAGTAAGGCTGAAAATAAGTTTCGTCTGGGAGGGGCTTACAGACAAAAGTCGCGCGATTTCGAATCATCGAACTACTACTATAATCTGAAAGATATTAATCCGGAGATTACGGATATATATAATCCTGATTTTATTAATAATGCCAATCTGGCAAACGGGTCTATCTCAATAAAGAAAGTAGCACTGCCACGTAATAACTACTATGCAGATAACTATGTGGCTGCTGCATTTGTAGACTTTGAATACCGTGTGATCAGACAGCTTATCCTTTCAGGAGGATTACGCTTTGAATCGGCAAAACAATCGGTGAAATACTGGACGGATGCCGGAAAGGAGCAGACCGCCGAGCTAAAATCGAACGACCTTTTCCCTGCTCTTAATCTTAAATACAGTATTAATGAAAAACAGAATCTGCTTTTCAGCGCATCGCGCACTGTTACAAGACCTTCGTTCATAGAAATGGCTCCTTTTGAGTACAAAGAGTCATACGGAGGGGCAGCAGTCAGAGGATATGCCGATTTGAAGAATGGCTATAACTATAACCTGGATCTGCGTTATGAATTTTATCC
>JBOFDD010000085.1:0-1673 GCA_051646645.1 Bacteroidales bacterium
GTATGTAGATCATATGGGTAGGGAAGAGTTGATAATGTTTAAGGATAAAACACCTCAAAAACGCACAGGAGATATGGTTTTTTATTATCCAAGAAATGATTTTGAAGAAGCAATTGGCGATTCTTTCGCTAGGGGATTAACCCGTGGAAAGTATTTTATCCATTTTGATCGTATGCATTTCGGGCGGATTAGAGATTTGCAGGTGAAAGTGAATGATGAAAATAATCGATTGATACCAATAGATAGAATCTTTATCATTTATGCTGGTGATAAAGATTCTGAGGTGCTGTATAATCTAAAAAATGTTGTATCTGAAGCTCGGGAAAATGATATTTTAGGTCTATATATTATTTATCTTCCGAAACGGTTTGAAGAGTCAAAAAATGTAACCATTGATTATACAATAAGTATGCTAATAGATGGGCAGAAATACGTCTTTTCAGCTAAAGAACAATTTAAAAAGAGTCAGAGAGAATTAGGTCCGATTGATTTCTTTTTGAACAGATACTGATCATTTAATAAACTATTAGGAGTTTAATAATGCCCAAACAGGAACCCGCATTCAAACCAGAAAACATCCAGATACCCGAAGTGTACGCAAACACTGCGATGGTGAATTTCAATCCGTACGAGTTCGAGATCACGTTCGGTCTCGGCAGTGCGAACTACGACGGCGTAAAGCCGGTTGTCAATGCGCGCATGAGCCCTCAGTTTGCAAAGGAACTCGCCGCAATACTCACAGAAAATGTAAGCCGCTATGAGGAAATGGTCGGTGCAATACCGCAGGCTGAGGAGAAGAAGAGGAAGTAATCCATGCTATAAGATAAGAGAGCTTTGAAAAAATATTTTTTGATACTTCCTTGAGGGCACACACAGCAGTAAAAAGCGGTTTTTCAAGGTGCCCATAATAAAGATTCGAAATTGAGCACTATATCCATTTTCTTTTAATTTTTTAGTTGCGAAAGAAACGATAAGGATTTATTGCTCAGATATGGATCAGAATAATCAAAAACAGTTTGTCTTCAGTGCTCATTCACTTACCCGGATGTTTCAACGCGGTATTACCGTCGAGATGGTAAAAAAAGCAGTTGAAGTTGGTGACGTTATTGAAGATTATCCAAACGATACGCCGTATCCAAGTATGCTGATATCTGCCTGTATTGACGGGCATCAATTACATGTGGTAAAATCAGAAAGCGAAGATGTTCATATCATTATAACGGCATATTACCCGGATCAGTCGTTATGGGATGCTCAGTTTAAAAGGAGGAAATCATAATGAAATGCGTTATTTGCAGGCACGGAGAAACAGAAGAAGGACTTGTTACGGTAACGGTTACTAAAGAATCAACTGTTGTGATCATAAAACTTGTTCCGGCACAAGTATGCATTAATTGCGGAGAATACTACCTTTCGGAAACTGTCGCACTGCGCGTGTATCAAATAGCAGAAGAAGCTGTGCGTAAAGGACTTGAAATAGAAATTTTAAAATATGCCGCGTAGCTATTACCGCTCCGGCTCAGTCGAATAATGCAGAGCTAACCGGCGCGTAGCCGTGTAGGTTAGTAGGAATTATTCGACGGGGCGCGAAGGAAAAGACCTGTACCCCGACGACAGACCCGTTTAAATAAATGGCTCTTAGAAAACAAAAAAACCCGCAATAAGAACACGCC
>JBOFDD010000086.1:0-4086 GCA_051646645.1 Bacteroidales bacterium
TTGAGCCAAATATCAAATTGACTGTCTGTCTTTTCATATTTTACAATATCAAAATTATCCATTAAAATCTCAGGAAGTATATCGCGTAGAATATTGTCTGCTTTCATGGTGTAAAGATAACACTAAAAAAACACTGCACCAACCGGATTTATCCGCTGATCCGTAATGTGTGCATCCTGATTATACAGCAATAAAAAAAGGAGCTTCATTTCTGAAACTCCTTTTTTTGAATTGGTGCGGATGAAGGGACTCGAACCCCCACGCCTCTCGGCACTAGATCCTAAGTCTAGCGCGGCTACCAATTACGCCACATCCGCATGACGATTACGGTTACAAAAGTAGTACTTTTATTTATAACTGCAAATTATTTCTGAATTATTTTTCAGAAGAAAGAATATTGAAAAATAACAGAGTATAGAACTACTGATATTTAGAATAATAAACAAGTATATGTTAAACGCTTAATATCCTAATTTAAAATTAGATATCTATACAAAACAGAGTAAAAAATTAAAACAAAAACAATTTCCCAACAAAATAGACAATAAACATGTTAAAATAATCGTTTATTAAGTATTCAAAATGTATATTTGCATGCAAAATTAAATTAACGCTCTCGCGAGAAGCTATTTAACTTCATAAACAGCTATGCTTGAGGCAACTAAACCAATAAAAATGAACGAATCTTTTAAATATACTTTTCTAACTCTGACTTTATTATTAAGTCTTCTTTTTGTACAGTTTTCATGTAACACAAAACGTCCTGACAAAAAAACAATCGCAGTTACTATTCTTCCTCAAAAATATTTTGCAGAAAGAATGGCTGGTGATAAATTCGATATATTCTGTGTTGTTCCATCTGGAAGCAGTCCTGAGTCTTATGACCCTTCAGCTTCGCTTGTTCTGCAATTAGGAAAAAGTGACGCATACATGAAAGTCGGCGCATTGGGATTTGAACTTGCATGGATGGATAAGATCCAGCACAATAATCCAAATATGAAAATCTTCGATCTATCTGAAAATATAGACCCGCTGATTGGGACTCATATCTGTATCCATGAAGGTGATGAGGAACATTCTCATGACATAAGCACGGTTGACCCGCATTACTGGAGCTCTCCCAAAGAAGTGAAGATAATGCTGAACAATATGTATAATGCATTCGTGGAGTTGGATCCGGATAATAAATCTTTCTACAAAGAAAATCTTGACACACTACTTAAAGAAGTTGATGACGTCAACAGTGAGATCCTGAATATAATGCAAAGCCATAATACAAAAGCATTTCTTATATACCACCCTTCACTGACATACTTTGCACGTGATTATGGACTAAAACAGTTGTCTATTGAAGAGCAGGGGAAGGAACCTACACCAGCCCATCTCAAAAGTCTTATTGATTCTGCCCGTACGAACCATATCAATGTTATCTTTGTACAAAGAGAATTTGATACGAATAATGCATCGGTCATTGCGAGCGAAACAAAATCAATGATTATTGAAATCGATCCATTGAATTATAACTGGAAGCATGAGATGATTCGTATCGCTAACGCTTTCACACATGAGTAAAATTCTTCAAATTGAAAATATGCACGCTGGATATTCTCACAAAGAAGTTCTCCGGAATATCAATCTGACTGTTAATAAGGGTGATTTCCTTGGTATAATCGGGCCTAACGGCGGTGGTAAATCAACCTTATTAAAAGTTATTCTTGGACTTATTAAACCCACAAAAGGGAAAGTATTATTCTATAATGACGGAATAAGACAAGAACATATCTCGATTGGATATCTTCCGCAAATATCCAATATTGACAAGGAATTTCCTATATCCGTTTCGGAGTTGGTACTTTCCGGATTAACCCCTAAAAACACGCTGTTCTCAACCTACACGAAAGAACAACTTGAACAAGCTGATGCAATCATTGAAAAAACAGGGCTAAGCGAACATGCAAAATCGCCGGTAAGCAGATTATCAGGTGGTCAGTTTCAACGCGCCTTGCTGGGAAGAGCTATCATATCTAATCCGGATTTACTTATCCTCGATGAACCCAACTCTTATCTTGATCGCGAATTCGAAACCAAACTTTACGATATACTTAAGGAGCTGAATAAAACAACAACCATTCTCCTGGTTTCTCACAATATCTCTGCTGTACGCTCTATTTCGAAAAGTATTGCCTGTGTAAACGGAGGACTACATTATCATGCAGGCAATACCGTCTCGGCAGATTGTCTGTACGACAGCTTTTTAATTTAGTTTTATTAAAAAATTGCTGAAAAAACTGCTTAACCCTTGGACTAATCACGCGAATTAGTTAGGTTTGCATTCAAAGAAAAATTCAAAAGTAATTCAGATTACTTTAAAACTGTTTTCTTTTAAAGTGAACCTAATATCAATAATCAATATGGCAGTTAAATGTATCGGTATTTTGACTTCTGGTGGGGATGCACCGGGGATGAACGCTGCAATCAGAGCAGTAACTCGTAGTGCAATCTATAATGGCATTCAGGTGAAAGCCATTTATCGGGGATATAAAGGTCTTATTACCGGGGAAATTGTCCCTTTTAAAACACAAAACGTAAGTAATATCATCCAACAAGGCGGCACAATACTTAAGACTGCACGTTGTAAAGAATTCACTACTCCGGAGGGTCGTGAGATTGCATTCAATACAATGGCAGCTGAAGGAATTGATGCTTTAGTTGTTATCGGAGGTGACGGTTCACTGACAGGTGCACGTATCTTTGCAGAAGAATACAATATTCCTATTGTAGGTCTGCCGGGAACTATCGACAATGACCTTTTTGGCACTGACACAACTATTGGTTACGACACAGCATTAAACACAATTATGGAAGCTGTTGATAAAATCAGAGATACAGCATCCTCACACGATCGTCTTTTCTTCATTGAAGTAATGGGACGTGAATGCGGATTCCTGGCATTAAACGGGGCTATTGCCTCAGGTGCTGAAGCTGCAATTATTCCGGAAATGCACACCCAGGAAGATCAGCTTGCAGAGCTTATCCAGAATGGATTCCGTAAATCAAAAAACAGTAGCATCGTTCTCGTTGCTGAGAGCGAACTTACAGGTGGTGCTATCGGACTGGCAGAACGTGTAAAGAAAGAATATCCACAATACGATGTTCGTGTCTCTATCCTTGGACACCTTCAGCGCGGAGGTTCACCAACAGCCAACGACCGCATTTTAGCAAGTCGCATGGGAGCTGCTGCTATTGATGCGCTTCTTGAAGGACAACGTAATGTCATGATTGGAATACAGAACGATCAGATTGTTTACGTTCCTTTTACAAGAGCAATCAAAAATGAGAAACCGATAAACCGGGAACTGCTTAACACGCTTCGTATTTTATCGATCTAATTTTTTATACAAAATACATAAAGAGCTGTTCGTCACTATGCGAATGGCTCTTTTTTTATGATTTTGGCGATTATCTATTTTAATATTATTATATTTCGCCAGTTTTACAAATAGAACACATAATACAATCATTTAATAAAGAGCAATATGAAACGACTTTCTTTTATGCTTATGCTTGCGTTTCTAAGTATCTCCATCAACGCATCTGCACAGTTTGGAAAAAAACTTGTTGGCAATAATAAATATGTGCCCATAACCAAACCTATCTCTGATTTCACTCAACTGGTTGTTTGGCCAAAAGTAAATGTATATTATACCACAAACCCCGATTCTGTAGGCTTTGCCCGCATTCATGGCGAAGAAAACGTCGTACACCTGCTTGACTTTACAGAGAAGAAAGGGAAACTTGACATTGCATTTATCAACAACATGTCGGTAGAATATGGATTTATCACAATTACTTTATATTCCTCTTCTATTGCAGAAGCAAGTGTTGAAGGTGCCGGTGTACTGGAATTAAAAGGTAAAATCCATTCTCCTGAACTTAAATTATCTGTTGGAGGTAATGGTCAGATAATAACATCTGACATTGACGTGCAAACTCTAAAAGCAAATGTGCTTGGCTCTGGTGGAGATATCCTGCTTAAAGGGAAATGCAACAACGCTACATTCCTCGTTACAGGTACAGGTGATATCC
>JBOFDD010000087.1:0-9807 GCA_051646645.1 Bacteroidales bacterium
ATCAACTTTACTCAATATTCTGGGTATACTTGATACCTATGACTCAGGTGAATATTTATTAAATAATACCTTAGTACGGGATCTGAGTGAAACCAAAGCCGCAGCATACAGAAATAAAATGATTGGTTATGTTTTCCAATCGTTCAATCTTATTTCATTCAAAAACGCTGTTGAAAATGTTGCACTTCCTCTCTACTATCAGGGATATAGCCGTAAGAAAAGAAATATCATGGCTATGGAATATCTGGACCAGGTAGGACTGAAAGACTGGGCACTACACTTACCAAGCGAAATGTCGGGAGGACAGAAACAACGTGTGGCTATTGCGCGGGCTTTAGTTGCAAAACCTCAGATCATTCTTGCCGATGAACCAACAGGAGCTTTAGATAGTCAGACTTCGGTTGAGGTGATGAACTTGCTTAAAGAGGTTAATCAGTCCGGCATGACAATGATCGTTGTCACCCACGAGCACGACGTTGCTATGCGCACAGAAAAAATCATCCGGCTACGTGACGGATTGATTGAAAGAATTGAAAACACTTCCGGTTTAATCACAAAATAATCAGATCATGGATTTATGGATTGAAATATGGGAAACAATCAAACGAAACCGGCTCCGTACCTTTTTCACCGGTTTTTCGGTTGCATGGGGGATCTTCATGCTGATTATTTTACTTGCTGCGGGTAACGGATTGCGGAACGGAATAAAAAAGAATTTTGAATCCAGCTCAACGAATGTAATACGATTATTCCCCGGAAGAACTACCATCTCTTATGGCGGATATGAAAAAGGACGCCAGATCAAACTTGAAAAGAATGATATCCGGCTTCTTCAAAGTCAGAAAGATAATGTTCAGGATATATATCCATCTTCACGAAACTTTAATCTGAATGCCGTAAAGGGTTCACTTAATGTATCTGTTTCTACGGAAGGGGTTGTGCCTAAATCCCGCGAGGCTAACGGAATCAGCATTATTGAAGGGCGCTATATCAATGATCTTGATATTTCACAGAAAAGAAGAAGTGCTGTCATTCATAAAAAGCAAAAAACGACACTTTTCAAAGATCAGAGTCCGATTGGTGAACAAGTCCGAATCGGCAATATACCATTCCAAATTGTAGGTGTTTATGATTTTAACTCATCACGGGATAATGGCAGTATACTGATTCCGTTAAGCACTTCCGAAGTTATTTTCCCTCCTAAAAACGGCTATAATAATCTGACCGTCGATCTGAAAGGCCTGGATTCGCGCGAATCAAACGAAAAGTTTATAGATAAACTAAAGAAACAACTCGCCAGACTTCACACCTATGATCCAACAGACAACTCTTCAATCTGGATATGGAATAAGCTGGATGACTATCTTCAGACAATGGGAATACTTAATGGTATTACACTGTTTATCTGGATTATTGGTATCGGGTCTTTAATTGCTGGAGTTGTCGGCATCAGTAATATCATGCTGATCACTGTTAAAGAGCGAACCCGTGAAATAGGAATCCGAAAATCTTTAGGAGCAACGCCCGGCTCTATCCTCAAAATGATCATGCTGGAATCTTTAGCTATAACCGGAATTTTCGGATACATCGGACTCATGTTGGGTATACTCCTTACCGAAGCAGTTAATGCAGTATTAAGTCAGAATCAAAGCTCTGACGGTATGAGTATTTTTACCAACCCAACTGTAGATCTTCGGGTAACACTTGTTGCATCCATCGTAATTATCAGTGCCGGTCTCCTTGCTGGTTTTATACCGGCAAAAAGAGCCGTAAATATTAAACCTATTGATGCTTTAAGATATGAATAAAATACCTTTTCTGGATATTGACCAAATGCAGGAGATTCTCCACACGCTAAGCCGTAATAAGCTAAGGAGCTTCCTTACTATGTTTGGTGTTGCATGGGGTATTTTCATGCTTGTGGCAATGATTGGATCGGGCAAGGGTCTGGAAAACGGAATAAAAGCAGGTATTCAGGGGATTCCGACCAACTCCTGCTTCATGTTTTCAAACCGGACGACTATGGCTTACAAAGGATTTCAGCAAGGAAGATACTGGGAGCTAAAACAAGGCGATCTTAAAATAATCACTCAAAATGTACCTGAAGTAGAACTGGCAGTACCTGTACTTTTTGGCGGTGGAGGAACCGACAATACCGTGTATAAGGACAAGGCCGGATCATTCAATACAAAGGGTATAAGCAATGATTATTTTAAAATTGAGCCATTAAAAATAATTGAAGGACGACAGATCAACAAAATTGATGTCGATGAAGGACGTAAGGTTTGTCTCATTGGAGAAAAAGTATATAATGATCTTTTCTCAAACAGTCCGAAAACCATTGGCGAATACATCCGGGTTAACGGTATTTATTTTCAGGTTATCGGAGTTGTAAAAGCAACCACGCGGATGAATATCAACGGCAGCCCCGATGAGAGTGTGTTTATGCCCATTACCACCATGCAGCGCGCATATGGCAAAGGAGACGAAGTTCACCTGATCGCAGTGACAGCCCGACCAAATAAGTCCATTACAAGTGTAGAAGATAAAATCGGACAACTCATTCGCGAAAATCACTCCGTGCATCCCGATGACAAATCAGCACTCTGGATTATGAATATCGAGAAAGAGTTTAAGCAATTCAACATGCTTTTTATCGGAATCGCTTCCCTGATCTGGATTGTTGGTTTGGGAACTCTTGCCGCAGGTGTAATTGGTGTAAGTAATATCATGGTGGTTACCGTGCAGGAGAGAACGAAAGAAATCGGTATCCGCAGGGCTCTTGGTGCAAAACCGCTGGAAATTATCTTACAGATCGTTCAGGAGACAGTTATTCTTACTGTTACAGCAGGGCTTATCGGTCTAACATTCGGAGTTGGAGTGCTTGCTCTTGTAGGAAAAATTCTTTCTGCATCTCAGGCCCAATCCGATAATGTCTTTTTCAAAGATCCTCAGATCACATTCGGAGTAGCTATTGTTGCTACAGTTATTCTGATTTTCTGTGGTATCCTCGCAGGGTTAGTGCCGGCAAGCCGTGCTTTAAAAATTAAAGCGATAGACGCTATACGTGAAGAGTAATAACGAAGAGGTCGTCTCGAAATAACAAAACTATTATAACAAATATGAAAACACTTATCTCCGGAGTTTTGATACTTATGACAAGTATAGCTCCTGTATTTGCTCAGTCTCTTAAAAAGCAAGAACGCAAAATAGCTGAAGTGAATGCAATTGAGGTTTCAGCAGGAATTAACGTGTATTTAACCAAAGGCAAAAGCGACCGTGTCCGGATTGAATCCAATATTGCTGATTTCAACAATATCATGATCAAACAATCAGGCAAAACGCTCTCTATTGGTTACAATACCGCTTTTAATAATAAGCTAAAGAATAATGATCTGGAGACAAATATCTATTTGTCTGTTGACGAACTTACCTCTGTTACGGCATCCTCTGCTTCAAAGGTTGTTAGTTCAAATCAGTTCAAAACGGATTCATTTAAAGCAAAAGCCTCTTCTTCGGCTACAATAAATATCAATATTGAAGCAAAAAGCATCGATGCAGATGCCTCTTCTTCTGCTGATATTAATTTGAATTTTAAAGCACAGGATGTATTACTCTCAGCATCCTCGTCGGCTGATATCAATGCAAAAGGGTCATGCACAACACTTAACGGGTCAGCCTCTTCTTCGGCAGATCTGAATGTCAATGCCAATGCGCAGAATGTATCTCTTTCAGCTTCATCGTCCGCTGATATTAAAGCTGAAGGTAAATGTACAGAGGTTAGCATCAAAGGATCATCTGCAGCTGAAGTGAAAGCAGCCAAACTGATTGCAGAAAAAGCAACCGTTCTGGCCTCTTCTGCGGCTGATGTAACCGTATATGCCTCAAAATCACTAAATGCAAAAGCATCTTCCGGCTCAGATATATATTATGCCGGCAATCCTGCTTCAAAAACGAATAATGCATCAAGTGGTGGTTCAATTAAAATGATGAAATAAAACACAACGAAATATGAAAAAGATATCTAAAATTATAGGATTTATTATCCTTGCACTGATCATCCTGAGCTCATTTGTTTTCTTGTGGAAGAAAGCTCAGCCTAAAAAGCTCTATTACACCATCGAAAAGCCTGTAATAGATACACTGGAGAAAAAAACGGTAGCTACAGGTAAAGTTGAGCCCCGCGATGAGGTGCTTATCAAACCTCAGATATCCGGTATCGTCGAAGAGGTTTATAAACAGGCCGGCGAAGTAGTGAAATCGGGAGATATTATTGCTAAAATCAAAGTTATACCTGAGATGTCTTCATTAAGTAATGCAGACTCCAGAGTAAACCAGGCAGAGATTTCGTTAAATCAGATTTCTGCTGAATATGCACGTCAGAAACAGCTGTTCGGGAACGGTGTTATTTCCAAAGAAGAGTTTGAGAAAAGTGAGGCTAACTATAAAAAAGCAAAAGAAGATCTGGACAATGCAAAAGACAACTACAATATTATCCAGTCTGGTATTTCTAAAAAAGGGAATGCTTATAGTACTACTCAGATTCGCGCCACCGTATCGGGTATGATTCTCGATGTTCCTGTTAAAGTAGGTAACTCGGTTATTCAATCCAACAACTTCAACGATGGAACGACCATTGCTTCTATTGCAAATATGAATGATATTATCTTTCGTGGTAATATTGACGAAACGGACGTAGGACGTATCAAAGAAGGAATGCCAATGCAGATAACACTTGGAGCCATTCAGGGTAAAACATTCAAAGCTATGCTCGAATATATTTCACCGAAAGGAAAAGAAGAAAACGGAGCAAACTTGTTTGAAATCAAAGCTGCAGTTGAAATTCCTGATACGGTATTCGTTCGTGCCGGATACAGTGCCAACGCCGAAATCGTTCTTCAACGCAAAGAGAAAGTATTGACTATACCGGAATCTACGATTGAATTTTCGAAAGATACTGCATTTGTTTACCTGCTTACATCTGGCGATGCGGCTGAACAGAAATTCGATAAGAAAAAAATCAAAGTCGGTTTGTCCGACGGTATTCGTATAGAGGTTGTATCGGGTCTTAATCAGAAAGATCAGCTTCGGGGTAATGTTATTGACAAGAAAAACGAATAGGTATGCGTAAAATCATCTTAAGCATAATGCTGAGTGCAGCACTTTCATCTGCTTTTGCACAGAAAGCCTGGACTCTTGAAGAGTGTATCAGTTATGCTACCGAACAGAATCTGGACCTGAAGAAAATGGACCTTCAGCGTCAGAATAGCGAGATTACACTCCATACTTCAAAAATGAGTCGTTTGCCTGACCTGAATGCGGGTTTGGGGCAAAGTTTTGGATTTGGACGCTCTAAAAATCGTGACGGAGTTCTGGCTGACCGCAACTCAGCTTCATCAAGTTTCAATGCCAATATCAGTGCGCCGATCTTTACCGGAATACGTATAAGCAATGAAATAGAAGCAAATAAACTTGCGCTTAAAGCGATCACCGAAGAGCTTAATCAGGCAAAACAGGATTTAGGTATTCGCATAACAAATCTGTTTCTTCAGATTCTTTTCAATAAAGAACTTGTGAAGATCTCCGAACAGCAACTTGCTCTTTCTAAAGATCAGTTAGACAAAACCGAACTTCTTGTTAAAGCAGGGAAAAGTCCTGAGTCGGAGCTATACGAATCACGCTCTGTATATGCCACTAATGAGCAGTCGCTTGTCGAAGCACGTAATGCTTATATGCTTTCTCAGCTTGATCTGGCCCAGGCCCTTGAAATTGACGATACAAACTCATTTTCGGTACAGGATCCGCTGATTGAAGAAAGCCTGTTGAGCGGCGAAGCACTTCTTACAGAAAAGAACTCCATTTACCAGACAGCTTTACAAAACCGCGCATCGGTTAAAGCAGCCAGGTACAGGATTGAGGAAAGCCGTAAAAATGTGAATATCAGTAAGTCGGGCTATATGCCATCACTGAGTTTTGGTGCCAATTATTCAAACGGATACTACCATAACTATGGGAAAGAAAATGCACAATACAACACATCTTTCTCTGATCAACTTAAAGCAAATAATAGTTACGGGCTGGGTGTGAATCTGAATATTCCGATTTTTAACCGATTCGCAACACGCGATCGTGTGAAATCAGCTAAGATTAATGTTGTACTCCAGGAGATTAATCTGATTCAGGCACAGAAAAACTTAAGAAAGGAAGTCGAACAGGCTTATTACAATGCTGTCGCATCGAACGAGAAATTCAAAGCTGCCGAAAAATCACTCGAAGCAGCACAAGTTGCGTATCAGTATATGCAACAACGCTACGATGCCGGCAAAGCAACTGCTTTTGAATTTGGTGAACTTAAAAACCGGATAGGAAAAAGCGAAGCACAACTGGCTCAAGCGAAGTATGAATTTATTCTACGTTGTAAAATCCTCGATTTCTATATGGGCAAACCGATACAGTTGTAATCAAACCGATACATACAAAAAGGAGTTTCAAAAGCATTACAGGCTTTTGAAACTCCTTTTTATTTAGATACCATTTATTATCATGATAATTAAAAATAGCTGACCATTGAGGTAGGAATCGAACCTAAGATAGAGCTTACAAAGAACGGAGAATAAGCTACACTATAAAAGGATTGTTGATTTAAAAACACTCTTAAGTATTGATTTGCAAGCAATAAGTGATATATTTGCAGCAAGCACAATACTTCGGGGGTGAATTGAATTTGTCAACCCTGGCGGATGATGGGGACAACAAAAAGTCCGGGTTTAATACGGCGAAGTCGTGTGTCAATCCGAAGTAGAGGCAAGCAACCAACTATCCAACCGTATGAAAGGGGAATTTCTCGTGAGATCCTCCCAATAATCAGGGCGGCGGACGTAAGGACTTGCCTCTCGTTTATTATATCACTATTCTTTACATAAGATACTTTAAGAAAAGACTTTAATTAGGTATATTATAAGCAAAATGGAAGAACAAAACATTATATTCTATAACACTGCCGATGGCAAAGTGAAAGTGGCATTGATGGCAAAAGACGGTCAGGTATGGATGAATCAGAATCAACTTGCCGAACTTTTTGACACCTCTGTGCAAAATATAAGCCTTCATATCATAAACATACTGAAGGATAAAGAATTATACAAAGATTCAGTTATCAAGGAATACTTGATAACTGCTGCCGATGAGAAGCAATACAACGTGATGTTTTACTCGTTGGATATGATTTTAGCTATTGGGTTCAGGGTAAGAAGCAAACGTGGCACCCAGTTCCGGATCTGGGCAAATCAGCATTTGAAACAATATATGATAAAGGGCTTTATAATGGACGATGATCGCCTGAAAAATCCGGATGGCAGACCCGACTACTTTGATGAACTCCTTGAACGGATACGAGATATACGCGCTTCGGAGAAACGATTCTATCAAAAAGTTCGTGATTTGCTAAGCCTCAGCAGTGACTATGACGCGACAGATAAAGCTACTCAGATGTTTTTTGCTGAAATACAGAATAAGCTATTGTATGCAGTAACACATCAGACAGCTGCAGAACTTATTGTTTCGAGAGCAGATGCTTCTGCCCCCAATATGGCACTAACCTCATGGAAGGGAGCTATTGTAAGAAAAGGTGACGTAATCATAGCTAAGAACTATTTGAATGACGACGAAATAGATTCGTTAAACCGACTAACTGTTCTTTTTCTTGACTCTGCAGAAATGCGTGTAAAAGAGCGCAAAGATCTTACTTTGAACTTTTGGAGGGATAATATCAACAAGCTTTTAGAATTTCAGGGAAAAGATCTGCTTTCTGACAACGGGCATATTTCTAACGCTCAGATGGAGAAGATTGTAGCCTCGCGCTATGAAGAGTATAACCAAAGACGTAAGGCCGAAGATGCCAGTAATGAAGATGATGCAGATCTGGATGAATTATGTCGTCTTTTAAAGTGAAAAAATAGCTGACCATTGAGGTAGGAATAGAACCTACCTCTGTATACAACCATTAAAGTGATTTTCCTCAAAATATCATTATGCATATAAAAGCAATCTATGAAGATGGCGAATTAGAAGAGGAGGCAACTTGTAAGGATTGCTTACAAGTTCAACAGGAAGGAGGAGGCATTTGTAGGGCCAGAACATCTCTTCCTGTTCGCAAAGATAGTAGAATAGATCACACAATGGTTTGATTAGTTGTAAATTAACACAATAGATTAATAATCCGATTATTCTTTTTTATCCTGAAAGGATAATTTGTTTGTAACCGGGGCTATAAACAATCCTCCGCAGCAGTTAGATTGGTTCTACCCCCGGAGAATGATCACACCACCATATCTCAACCCCGAAGGAGGTTGTTTCAGAACGAAATGACTGTACGATCTAATTTGAATGAGGTAATGATGTGGTCGGGGGAGAAAGGTAATAGCGTATTGATCTTTAACAAAAGTATACTATATTTTCATTTTAAGCACCTGTGAAATCCTTATTTTATTGCATGCTTAAATACTTTTTCACAACTTTGAGGCGACTAAAACTATGACCTTAAAAGATGATGAATAAGAATTACGGAAAAACCATACGACTGTTTCTTGTAAACGGCGACCCAAACGGGAGAGTAGTCTGCGAGTTATCCAACTGGACAGGCATCGGTTACCGCATTCCCCGGACACTCATTCGGGAAACCCCTGAGAGAAAAGAGTTGCATAATAGCGGCATATATATGCTTATCGGCAACGCGGAATTTTCTGATAGTCAGCCACCGGTATATATCGGTGAAGCGGAAGACGTGCAGAGTCGTCTCGAACAACACATCAAAAGTCCCGATAAAGATTTTTGGGTGACTACCATTATTTTCATAAGCAAAGACAATAACCTGAATAAAGCACATGTCAAATACATTGAAAACAGGCTTTATGAGATAGCTCGCGAATCGGGACGTTACGAATTGCGTAATGGCAACACCCCTACGCGCTCATCGCTTTCCGAATTTGATGTGGCTGAAATGGAGGAGTTTATCGACAAACTTCGTCTTCTGACCAATGCATTGGGCTATAAAATCTTTGAGCCGCTTGTCCAACATACTCCTTTTGTCTCAGAAGCCGCTACAGGTCATTCGTCTACTGAACCAGCGCGTGAGATCCTTTATCTTAAAGCACAAAAAGAAGGGCGAGAGGCTCAGGCTACGGGGCAACGAACCTCCGAAGGTTTTGTCGTCTTTAAAGGATCCGAAGGTCCGGTAAAAGAGGTAGATTCCTTTGGCGAACGTGATCACAAAAAGCGGATGCAGCTCCTTGCCGAAGGGGTATTAATACAGGACGGTAACAGCCTGATCTTCACTCGCGACTACCTCTTCTCCAGTCCATCTACTGCGGCTACAATCATCAAAGGACGCAGAGCTAACGGATTGACAAACTGGATGACTAAAGCCGGAATTAGCCTGAAGGAGTTGGATGGGTGAAAGACAACCTGCAACCTCTACTTCCTTTTTAAATCTTAGATAAAAATTGAATTATTCTTTTAACTAAAAACTTCAAGCAATGAAAAACTATAGAAGCTTAAACAGGCTAAAAATTGTTCTTGCTGAAAAGAGCAGAACAAACAGATGGCAGGCTGATGCTATCGAAAAAAAAGAAGCATCCGTGTCACGCTGGTGTTCGAATAAAGCCCAACCATCTATAATGGTCCCCTAAATTTGGACAGTCGCTTAAGGTGGATATAAAAGTATTATATTTACCAAAAACGAAAATCAAATGAGAAGAAAAATCTCTCCATCACTAAAAGCAAAAGTAGCCTTAGAGGCAATGAAAGGAA
>JBOFDD010000088.1:0-6058 GCA_051646645.1 Bacteroidales bacterium
CAAATATACAAAGCCCTCAAATATAAAGACAGACCATTTCGGAAAATCAAAATTTGTAGTACACAGCAAGAAAATCAAAAAAAAAGAAAAGTCTCACTTACGGAGAGTTACAAAATTATAGGGGCAAAGTTGGGTTAAAGTTTATAAATGTGTGAACCTTCTTCTCCTTCTAAACGTCTTTATGGTATAATTTACAAACTTCTAAAGACTCAACATTATGCCACGAAACGGAGAAAAACGGTACAACGATGAAATGAATGAATTCGAGTACTATGATTCAGAATCAGGAGAATGGTTACAACGTGATGAAATCAATGAGTTAGATTCCGACGTTGTAAGTAAAAGTAAAGATATTGAAGCCGATATCTGGAGCGATTCACACGATGAAATCGAAGACAAGTTTAAATATTAACAAGAGTAACTGTATAAACATAAGACAAAAAACAAGTCGGTTTGAATTTCTTCAAACCGACTTGTTTTTTTTTGACACCTCTGCTCAGTATATTGAGTAGCAACGATCTAATTTTCTTTATCAAAACCCTCATTCAGCATTTGTTCCAACTCCTCTTCAGAGACTTCACCGACCCATTTCTGCAATTTTCCGTCAGGAGAAATAAAGATAAAAGTCGGAAAAGAATCTACAGCAAAAATCCCGGCAAGTGACGGATGTTGCTCCATCTCGATTCTGTAGCAATCGACTTCCGGACATTTCTCACTTGCCTTCTCATAACGGGGCATCATAGCCTGGCAATGAGGACACCAGGTTACCCAAAATTCGAGAACAGTATTATTGTTTATCAACAGAGGAGCATCTTCTCCTTTATCAAAATTGAAAACTTTCTGTTTGAAAGATTTTTCATCCAAATCGTGAATCATAGACGTTTGCTTTAAACTTGTTATACAAAATAGTTAAGATTAGATTTTCGGGCATACTCTACCATAGTAGCCACACCTCCGACTTCGACACCTTCAATAAAGTCATCTTTCGACAAATTCATTAAATCCATCGACATTTGACAGGCAATAAACTTGATTCCGTCATATTTAGCAAGATGTATCATAAAGTCAAGCGACGAAACGTTTTTTTCTTTCATAAGACGTTCCATCATTTTTCTTCCGATCCCAAGCATATTTTTATGAGACAAAGGCAACGACTGATCATCATGTGGCAACACATGGTCAACAAGCATCTCTTTCAACGTACTCTTATGTCCCTCTTCCTGATGCTTTTTAATCAGACTTAATCCCCAGAAGGTAAAGAAAATCTGTACCTTCATTCCCATCGCTAAAGCACCCAGGGCAATATTAAAGGCTGCCAGCCCTCTGTCCATTTCATCACTGAACATAACGATTGTCAGGCTATCCTCTTTCTGAGGGACTTCAGCCTCTCCTATTTCTGTACTCTTAACAATCTCTGCGGTGATAACACCAGATTCTTCAGATAGTGACAACAGTTGATTCTGTGTTACATGACACCAGGCAACGACATCACTTCTGAATCCCGGATCTGTGACTTCTATTTTAACATGCTGACCTTTTACAGCTTTCTTAAAAGCAGATTTAAGTGCCATTATCGGTCCGGGGCATTGAGTCCCTTTTGCATCTACCGACAAAGGTTGATTAATAGACTGTGACTCTTCGCCCAAATGGATTTCTTCAAACTTCGGCATTGTATTTCAATTTATTAATTATCAAAAACAGCTTTCTATTCTGAACTTCAGAATTCAGTTGATAAAACAATCCATATTTACGAGTTGTTTTAGATCTTCTTTAAAATAAAATATGAACAGGTAAATCGAATATAAGCTGAAGCCATAAGAGTGTAAATCCTCAGGAAGTGATCTTTAAAAAGCAGAAATCAGTGTAATGAAAGCTCTGATAATTTTCTTAAGCTATTATTTTGAACAAACCATGAATTTGGGATGTTTATTAAACGAATCAAAACAGAACCTGAACCTCGAAGCTATTTTAAATTTTTCGAATATTTTTCACAAATTAAAATCATGCTGTCTTTAGTCCTTTTTTGCGCCTTTGAACCTTCTTTTCTTGCTAATAGCCCGCTATTATCTGCAAAAAGAAAATTCAAAATCATCAAAAAAAATAACTAAATCACATAGCATGAAAAAATTCAAAACAGCTTCTTAACTTTTTAACCTATGTCAAATCGTGCTTTTACATGTATGATTCCGCTATTTCTTCTCTGCACCTCAACAATAAAAGGGCAGGAAGCGAGTGTTCCATTAACGTTTGATCAATCACTCGAACTTCTGCAGGAGAATAATAAAAGTATACAAATCGCTAAAAAAGAAGTTGACATCGCACGCTCTGAGCATCAACGTCTGAACTCATTCTGGTATCCGAATATCAGTGCTGCAGGAACATATATGCACATGTCCAACAAGATCGAAGTTAAAGAACCATTGAATCAATTAACTGATCCGGTCAAAGAACTTGTTCAATCTCATTTTCCGGGAACAGAGATCACACAAATCATTTCGGGATTACTCGATAAAGTCGGAGCTTATAACCTTAGCTTTCCTCTTGCACCACAGAATGTAGCAACTATTGATGCCAACTTAATGTGGCCCATCTTCACCGGAGGTAAAAGAATTTATGGCAACAAGATTGGAAAATCAATGGTCAGCATTGCTCAACTTAATCATCATCAGATCTCTGCCTTGTCGCAAGTTATGCTTGTTGACACCTACTACGCCCTACGTTTAGGTAAAAGAGTAGTTGAAGTTAAGAAAGAAGCTTATGATGCTCTCTACAAAGAGTATCAGAATGCTTTGAAACTTGAGCAAAACGGAATGATAAACAAGGCTGAACGGCTCGTTGTGCAAGTTGGGATGGAAGAAGCTAAACGCGAACATGAAGCTGCTGTAAAAGATTACTCAGTCGCTCAGAGTGCATTTCGTGGTCTGCTGAATATGAAGGACACAACATCCGTTGAACCTACTTCGGCTTTGTTCATAAACGATACAATTCCTTCATCGGCATACTTCAAATCTCTCATTCCTCAAAACAACTACATGCTGGCTGAATTAACAGAACAAAAGAAGATCGCCAAATATCAGGAAAATATAGGTAAAACCGGCTATGCCCCAAACATAGCCCTCATTGGAAAACAAACCATTTATTCTCATGGTATTGAAAAGAACTTAATTCCCCGTTCAATGATCGGTGTAGGATTTACCTGGAATATATTTGATGGTCTCGACCGTGAGAAAAAAATCAAACAGGCCAGATTAGCCGGACAAACACTCCAGTTAGGTAAAGAAAAAGCATTAAGCGAAATCCATGTAGGGATCGATAAATTCTATAGTCAGATGCAAAATGCATTTGACAATGTACGTGCTTTAAACACGACAATCGAACTCAGCAAAGAGCTTTTAAAGATGCGTCAAAAATCCTTCGTGGAAGGAATGGCTACATCAACAGAGGTCGTAGATGCACAGGTTATGTTATCAAAAGTACAGGTAGCATATTTGCTGGCCTATTACCAATACGACTCGGCTTTAATGAATTTACTTTCACTTTGCGGAACCCCGGAAGAGTTTAACCGCTACCGCTCAGTAGGTAAAACCGAACACTTCATTTTCGAATAAAAAATCAACAATATTAAGAGGTTATGGAAAAGTCTAAGAAAATACTACTTCTCTCGTTTATCGCCATTTTATTAATTGTCGTAATAATCTCGGCAATCGGCATTATATCCATGGGGAATAAACCTCAGATCCTACAGGGGCAAATTGAGGCTACAGAAATACGAATATCGGGAAAACTACCCGGTCGTATTGATTCTTTTCTTGTGAAAGAAGGCGAAAACGTGTCACGCGGTCAGGCATTGGTATTAATCAATTCACCCGAAGCCATTGCCAAATTACAGCAAGTTGCTGCAATGGAGAATGTAGCAAAATACCAGAACCAGAAAGTTGACGCCGGCACACGCAAACAGATTATTGAAACCGCACGCCAGCTGTGGAATAAAGCTCAGGCTGACCTTGCTCTGGCAACTACAACTTACAAACGAATCAACACTTTGTATAAAGACAGTGTCGTCACTTCGCAAAGAAAGGATGAGGTACAAACGCTTTATTTAAGTGCCGTGGCAGCCGAAAAAGCAGCACACGCTCAATATCAGATGGCTGTTGACGGAGCTCAGACCGAAGACAAAGAAAGCGCAAAAGCTGTTGTTGAAGCTGCTCAGGGAGGCGTAAACGAAGTATCTTCTTTATTGAAAGACACGCTGCTTAGAGCACCCGAAGCCGGACAAATTGCTACTATATACCCAAAAATGGGAGAATTGGTTGGCGCAGGTATGCCAGTCATGAGTCTTGTCGTATTGTCTGACGCACATGCTGTGTTAAACATTCGGGAAGATCTTATGCCTCAATTCAAAATGGGTGGTAAATTCAAAGGTGATGTTCCGGCTATAAATAAGAAAGGTATTGAATTTGAAATCTATTATATCAGCCCGATGGGAAGTTTTGCAACATGGAGATCGACTAAAGAGACCGGAAGCTATGACCTCCGTACCTTTGAAGTTCATGCCTTACCAACTACTCAGGTTCCGGATCTTCGTCCGGGCATGTCAATACTTGTAAATCTCAAGGAACAGTAATAAATCAAATTCTTTCTATCACTTATAATGAATGAATCTAACAATCATACTGGTTTTATAGCTGTACTTAAGCGCGAAATTAACCGGATGGTTTCGCGGCGTATCTACTTTGGAGCTACGATAATCCTTCCTCTTTTCTGTATTTTTTTCATGTCTACTATATTCAATAACGGACAAATGGAAAACATACCGATCGGAGTTGTCGATCTTGATCAGACCGCAGCATCAAGGAGTGTCATAAGAAATGTCAGCGCTTCACCTACAGTAGAAATAACGCGCCGTTACAGTAACCAGGCCAATGCACGTACTGCCACTCAGGCTAAAGAGATATACGGATACCTTGTTATTCCTCACAACTTTGAACAAAACGTAATGGATGGCAAACAGACTTCTATGGAGTACTATTACCTTTATGCATTACTTAGTGTCGGAGGAGAAGTACTTAGCGCATTCGAAACTGTTCTTCAGCCTCTTTCGGCTGTACAAATAATGAGTAAAGCCACAGCGATGGGTATAGACCCGAAACAAGCAACAACATTTATCGCTCCTATGCTGGAGAACAGTAATCCGTTGTTCAATCCGGGAATGGATTATTCCACATATCTCAGTAATCCATTTTTCTTTGTATTCCTGCAAATACTGATCTTACTAACAACGGTATACTCTGTTGGAATAGAAAAGAAAAAGCAGACAGCTGAGAATTGGCTTAAAACAGCCGGTGGCAATATTTATATTGCTGTATTCGGAAAACTACTTCCCTATACAGTCATCTATTCAGTTATGGCTGTTTTCGGAAATTATGTGATGTTCGGACTACTAAATATTCCTTTTTCCTGTGGATTCTTCCCGTTAAATTTCTCGTCCGTATTACTTGTTATTGCTTCACAGGCTCTGGGATTATTTGTCTATTCATTATTTCCGGTTATGGGTATTATCATTAGTATAGTGTCAATGCTTGGATCATTAGGAGCAACACTTTGCGGAGTAACATTTCCTACTCCGGAAATGTTTCCCATTGTACACTATGCAAGCTATTTGTTCCCGATACGACACTTTGTATTAATCAATCAAAACCTGTTGTACGGAGATTATGGATTTGCATATACCTGGCAAAACTATGTTTATCTGATTATATTCATAGTACCAATGTTGCTCGTGCTCCCTCTATTGCGTCATTCAATCGTTAATCATACGTTTGAAAGTTTTGTATCAAAAGGACAACCCGATGAAAATGAAGAATGATAATAAAAGTATTTTCGGGAATATTGTTCACTGGATTATTGATGAATTCAAGACAATCGGAACAAGTTACCCTATCCTGTTAGTTTTAATGGGTGGTATATTAGTTTATGGACTTCTGTACAACTACATGTATGAGCCGAACGATGTAAAAAAAGCACCTGTTGCAGTTGTAGACAACTCCAGGTCTGACTT
>JBOFDD010000089.1:0-4189 GCA_051646645.1 Bacteroidales bacterium
TTTTTAAATCTCAAATCAACCGAACGATATTTGTTCCATCCGATTTCGGTAAATCCGTCATCGTATAGCTTTTTTAATTTTTTAAATTTGGACTCCAGGTTATCAGCCTTACCTAAAAGAATCGTATGACTTCCTACACGTGGGATCAGGATGATATTGGATGTGTCCTGTACTACAATTTGCTCGATTTGGGCATTCCAAAAACTATTGTCCTTCAAAAATAGTGCAAATTTATATAACTCTCTCGATGCAAATTCTTTTTGAATATTTCCGGTAGCCACAGGCAGATAAACTGACTGAACTCGAGATATAGGCATATCACGTCCTTCGAGGTCAATGAAGTAACTTCCTGAAGGGCTGATTACCCGCAAAAGTGGAGTGCGTTGTTCAATTTCCACCTTTACATTTCCGCCCGGCAAACGATAACAAGCCACATTTTTCACCTGCTTCATTTCCTGCAAGCTTTTTTCAATAGCATCAAGATCTATTTTTCCAATATTTTTTCCAACAGGGTAAAGATCCTTGCTTTTGATTATTCGTCTTGCTTCAGCAGTTGAGATTAAAAGCATGCGCGAGCTATCTTTTAGTTCGATAATAAACTCCTCGCACACTTTTTCTTTCACTTGCTTCTGTGCGAAAACGAGTGAAGAAATTAGATATAAAAATAGAAATGTGAATGCTAAAATTTGCAGAAATTTTTTCATTATCGTTCTATTAATTTTTGTATCTGTGGCAGCATTGTGTCAATATCTCCGGCTCCAAGAGTGACAAGTACGTCTGTGTCTTTCTCTTTAAGCAGGTCTAAAAGATTTTCTTTCGATGTCCTTACCTTCCGGGCAGAATGAATCAGATCGAAAATCAGGTCTGAAGTCACACCCTCAATCGGTTCTTCTCTGGCAGGATAAATATCCAGCAGGATTACTTCATCTGCCTGAGAAAGAGCCTCGGCAAATTCAGGATAGAAGTCCCGTGTTCTTGAATATAGGTGTGGCTGGAAGATGACAGTTACTTTTCGTCCTTCGAAAAGCTGTTTTACGGAGCGAATGCTTGCTTTTACTTCTTCGGGATGGTGGCCATAATCATCAAGTAGAACTTTATGGTCTTCTTTAATCCAGAAATCGAAGCGTCTTTTAGCTCCCATATAGCTTTTAACTCCATGCTTCAACTCATCTGGAGTGACTCCGTTAAGCTGAGCAACTGCCATTGCCGCAATGCTGTTTTCTATATTTATCCAGACTGGTACGCCTAACTCAATATCTTTTACGTTCCCGAACGGTGAGATGAAATCAAAAATAATTGTTCCGTTGCCTATCCGAATGTTTTCTGCATGAAAATCGGAATTTCCCTCTGTCGAGTAGGTATAAATCTTTACTCCTTCTTTTGTCTTTGGCGTAAATTCAAGTCCTTGTTTTACAATTAGTACACCGTCAGAACATATTAATGAAGAAAAATGTTCAAAGCTTTCCAAATATGCTTCTTTAGTGCCGTATATGTCTAAATGATCCGGATCTGTTGAAGTAATAATAGCCATATAAGGATGAAGCGCATGAAACGACCGATCGTACTCATCAGCTTCAATTACAGTTAAATCACTATTGTCCGAAAGTAATAAATTGCTGCTATAATTTTTTACTATCCCGCCTAGAAAAGCGTTACAACCCACATGTGATTCTTTGAGAATATGTGCGAGCATTGTTGATGTGGTTGTTTTTCCGTGAGTTCCGGCAACGCATAGTCCGCGGGACATTTTTGTTATTTCACCTAAAAGCTGCGCACGTTTCAGGATTTTGAAATTCTGGGTCTGAAACCAGGTCAGTTCAGAGTGCGATAAAGGAACTGCAGGGGTGCGTACGACAATTGTATTCTCTTTGTCTTTGCAATAGTCCGGAATTAATCCGGTATTGTCTTCAAAGTGAATTTCGGCACCTTCACGGATTAATGCATCCGTTAATGCTGTAGGTGTTTTGTCGTAGCCGGCAACCAAATAGTTTTTAGCCAGGAAATAGCGAACTAAAGCGCTCATACCTATTCCTCCGGCCCCAATGAAATATATAGCGGGTTTGCTCATAATAGTCAAGTTCGTTTTCGATTAAACGAATGAATCGAAATAAATTACACGTTTAAAGTATAGCACCTACAAAAATAAGAAAAAGGTTGTTATATACTCTTTGACTCAGCATTTTTTATGAAAAAAAGAAGAGAACACCTTACGATATCCTCTTCTTTAATTTATTTGTTTGAAATTTCAAAGATCAGTTTACCTACATTCATGCCTTTGCTTCCGGATTGTGTGATAAGGACTGGTTGTCCGTCCAGATTTTTAACCTCAATGGGTTCCGGGAGATAGGTGTGTGAGTGTCCGCCGACGATTACATCTACGTTGCGGCTACCTGCGGCTACTTTTTTATCGCTAAATTGCGAATCGCTCTGGTATCCTAAATGGCTTAATGCGATGACAAGATCTACTTTTTCTTCTTCTTTCAAAATTTTTGCGTAGCGGTTAACTTCGTCAATTGGATTCAAAAAACGTATGCCTTCAAAGTTCTTGTCTGAAATTAATCCGTTAGGTCTGACGTTTAATCCGATTATACCAACCCTGATGCCATTGATGTTTTTAATGACATATGGTTTAATCTGGTCTTTTAATACGGTGTTCGAAACATCATAATTAGCTGAAACGACATCGAACTTTGCATTTTGAAGCATATTTGACAAGAATGAAATTCCGTTGTCAAATTCGTGATTGCCCAAAGTAACAACATCATACCCGAGTTTATTCATTGCTTTAACTTCCAGTTCACCGCCAAACATATTGAAGTAAGGTGTGCCCTGAATGAAGTCTCCTGCATCAAGAAGAAGAACGTTCGGGTATTGTTTGCGTATCTCTTTTATCAGAGTTGCGCGACGGGCGAGTCCTGCTTTCCCTTTATTGTCTCCGGCTTGGTCGCCGAAAGGTTCTATCTGACTGTGGGTGTCATTTGTGTGCAGGATAACTAACTTATTTTCGTTTTGAGCAAATAGAGATAACGAAAATATAAGGCATATGGAGAATAATAACTGTTTCATTCAGGGGGTTATTTCTTTTTGTTTGAACGATAATAATCAATAATTAAATCGCGTAGCAGAATGTTTGTGTCTGTACGGTTTGTTGCCGATTTTAATGCAGATGCATTGTCATTGCCGTCAACGAGATAATCAATCGTCGCAAGACGATATTCTTTGTTGTCAATCAGGTCTGGAATAACAGTCGCTGCAAGTCTTTTGCGTTCGTTTACAACCTTATAAAGCTCTTTCAAATCTTTTCCTTTAACCGTAATCAGAGTTAATGCATTTTCGAACGGAAAGATTGAGAAGATTGAACCAATGGTAACATCCCCTTTGTATAAGGGACTGCGTAGTCCGCCAAGATTAACAAGTGCCGCGTCAACTTTCTCTCCGGTTGCTTTTTCTGCCTGACTGCGCATGATTTCGATTACGAACTGAGGTAGTGCGCTGTCCGGAAGTTTAGAGTCCATTGTTTCGTTACTGTAGCCTATGACCTCACTCATAATACTATCCATTTTAGCCTTATAAGGAGCAATAAGAGCTGTCATTTCGGGCTCTTCCTGAAATGAGGAGTAAGATACAAGAATCATTGTTGATTCTTCAGGTGAATAAGTAAGCTTTGATTTTTCTGAAGTACACGATGATACTACTACTGCCATTGTTAGTAATGACAGGGAATAGTAAAACAGTTTTTTGCGCATAACAATTAAAAATTTATTTTCGCTGCTAAGTTAATGAATAAAAACAACATCCATGTTTTCTTCAGGTAAGAAACGATCTTTTCGGGAAAAAAGTTTGTCTTAAAATTTGCAGTTTTAAAATAAACCCCTATCTTTGCACTCGCAATTAAGGATGGTCGCGTAGCTCAGCTGGATAGAGCAACAGCCTTCTAAGCTGTGGGTCACAGGTTCGAATCCTGTCGCGATCACTATTTGTAAACAAAAGCGTTAGTCAGCCGACTAGCGCTTTTGTTGTTTTTGTTCAATCCTCTATTTTACTCATTTTGGATCAGCGGATAAATCCGGTTTGTGCAGTGTTTTTTTAGTGTTATCTTTACACCATGAAAGCAGACAATATTCTACGCGATATACTTCCAGAGATTTTAATGGATAATTTTGATATTGTAAAATATGAAAAGACAGAC
>JBOFDD010000090.1:0-5127 GCA_051646645.1 Bacteroidales bacterium
AAATGGTTTGAAGAGGAAGGGTTGTATAATCTCACATTAAATCACGCAAGGTTAAACAGTTAAAAGAAACCGCCGTGTGCGAGAGCATGCACGGTGGTGTGAGAGGGCGGGGGAGTAATCCCCCTACCTACTCGATTGATTTGCATTCCACAATTAAGTAATATCAATAATTTACTGTGACATTTTAAATATGTATTATCTTAGCCCTATAAAATAAATCTGTTATGCTCAAGATCTACAAAGCTTCTGCCGGCTCGGGTAAGACCTATAATCTTACCCTTGAATTTTTGCGGTTACTCTTCATACAAAAAGAGAATTACAAACATACACTTGCCGTAACCTTTACCAATAAGGCTACGGAAGAGATGAAATCACGGATTATTACGGATTTGTATAAACTTGCTTCCGGTCAGCCATCCGGATACCTCTCTCTTTTGTGTGAGGAATTCTCGTTAAGCGAAAAGTTGGTAAGAGCAAAGGCCAAAGAGATCCTGACACAGATTTTGCACGACTATTCTTCTTTCAATATCAGCACAATTGATAAATTCTTCCAGCACACGATGCGTTCTTTTACCCGTGAAATAGGTCTTCAGGGGGGATACAATGTGGAGTTGGATCAGAATCGTGTCCTGTCCGAAGCTGTTGATAAAATGTTACTCTCTCTGTCTAAAAAAGAAAACAAAGAGCTGTTGAACTGGCTTCTGGAGTATTCTGAAAGTATGGTTGAAGAGGGCGACAGCTGGGATTTTACCAAAAACATCAAAGAACTTGCGGGTGAGATCATGAAAGAGGAGTATATCCGCAAACGTGCGGGAAGTGATGAAACTCTTCTTTCGAAAAGTGCTATTAAAAGCTATATTGACAAAATGCGTTCAATTAAACGCAATTTTGAACAGCATATTAAAGATGCTGGCAATAAAGGAATGGAGCTGGTCAATCTTAGTGGGGTCTTTCCGGAAGACACACCCAAATGGGGACCTTATGACCAGTTTGTAAAATGGAAGAAAGGTGATTACACACTCTACAAAAAAGCCATGGAGGCAAGTATAGATCCTGCAAAATGGACGAAAAGCAAACCCAAAGCAGATGTACTTGAGCGTGTAACCGTATGGCAACAAATGGGAGCTGATCGCCTTTTGTTTAAAACCATTCAGTTTATTCAAGAAAATGAAGCTGATTATATTACGGCTTCAATTATTCAAAAAAATATATTTACTCAGGGTATCCTGAGCGATATTGCCGAAAAGATTCAGGAGTATAAAAAAGAGAACAACATTATGCTGATCTCTGATACTACACACCTGCTTAACCGCATTATTGACGGAAGTGACACGCCTTTCATTTATGAAAAGATCGGCACACGCATCAATAATTATATGATCGATGAATTTCAGGACACTTCGGGCATGCAGTGGAACAACTTCTCTCCATTGTTGCACGAAAGCCTTTCGTCTGATTTCTTTAATATGATTGTAGGTGACGTAAAACAAAGTATTTATCGCTGGCGAAGCTCTGACTGGTCTCTTCTTGACTCAAAACTTTATCTGGAGTTTGACGAATCGCAACGTCGCGACGAAGTACTGAAAGTAAACTACCGCAGTCGTCCGAATATCATCGGATTCAACAATGCTTTTTTCGTTCTTGCAGCCAGAAGACTTCAGCAAATATTTGACGATGAAGTTGAAAAGTCCACCAGCAAAGACAATGAGAAAGAGTTTCATAACCGAATTCTGAACGCCTACAAAGATATTTATCAGGAAATTTCCGAACGTAAGCAATCTAAAGCAGGTCGCGTACATATGGAGTTCATTGAAGAGGATGATCAGAACAGCTGGAAGGAAATTTCCATTCGTAAAACTATTGAAGAAATAAAACAACTTCAGCTCCGTGGTTATGCTTTACGAGATATCGCCGTGCTTGTTCGGGCAAATCACGAAGCTGTTGCTATAGCCAATGCTTTGCTGGAAGAGAAACTAAGTCAGAAGGACGACCGCTTTAAGTTTGATATTATTTCGAATGAGGCTTTGCTTATCGGAAACTCATCTGCCATCAAACTTATTCTTAGCATCATGCGCTATTTCTGCAACCCGCTTGAACCACTAAATCGCTCACTGGTTGCTACTGAATATACAATTATTCATGCCGGCAAAAAGGCTTCGGAAGCTATTACCGAATATTTTTCAAGAGAAAAAAATGAGGAGTCTGAACACCTGTTCTCCGAAGAGCTGGATCTGCTTTTGAAGGAGATCGGACGAAAACCTCTTTATGAGATGACCGAACAGATTATCGCATCTTTCCTTCCAAAAGAAAATGGAAATGAAAAGATATTCATTCAGGCTTTTCTGGATATTATACTTGATTTCACGCACAAGCAAACGGCTGATTTAGCAGCATTCTTAGAATGGTGGGATGAATTTGGCTATAAAAAAACGGTATCAACGCCTTCCAGTCAGAATGCTATCCAGATCATTACTGTCCATAAATCGAAAGGATTAGCCTTTCCTGTAGTGATTATGCCATTCTGTAACTGGGATCTGGTACCCCGTAATCAAATTCTCTGGTGTCAGCCGGCAAAAGAGCCGTTTAACGACATCCCCGTTGTTCCGGTTCCTTATAAAAAAGAACTGCTAAACACCATTTTTGCAGAAGACTATTTACGGGAGCGTATGCAAACGCTGATAGATAACCTCAATGTTGCCTACGTTGCTTTCACCCGTCCTGAAGAGGAAATGATTCTTTTTGCACCTAAAGGGAAAGAAGGAAAAGCATCCGATATACCGAATCAGATTGGGAAACTGATGCTTGAAATACTGAGCGATGCCGGTGCTATGTCAGACGATGAAGGTCGCCCTTATCTCGATTTTTCAGGATATTTCGACGCAGATAACGCAACTCTCACGATCGGAGAAGATAATAAAGTAGATCTGAAAAGAGAAGAGGAAGACGAAAATGTTTCGGCTTCACCGTTTATCAGCTATGACCCCTACTTTAACAACCGCATCAAGCTACGCTTCTATGCCGATGAGTTTTTCAATGAGGGAGATGAACGTCGTTCGGGTAAAATCAAACACGATATCCTGAGTCGTGTATTCACGCCTGATGATCTTGAAAAATCTGTGATGCATGCCGTTCTTAGCGGTACAGCATCCAAACAGGAAGGTCAGGAATACCACGATGAGTTGCTGCGGATTATTCATGACCCGAAAGTTCACGACTGGTTTTCGGGAGACTACGAGGTATTAAATGAAATATCGCTTCTGCTGCCCGGTGGTGAAATGATGCGTCCTGACCGGATACTCAGAAAGAATGATGAAATTATTGTTATTGATTACAAATTCGGGAAAGAGCAGAAAAAGTATATCAAACAGGTTAAAGCCTATGTTAAACATATTTCCGACATGGGATATGCAAATGTAAAAGGATATCTTTGGTATGTTTTGCGCGACAAAATCGAAGAAGTAACCCTTTAAGTAGTCATTTTGACAGAATTTAAGAGTGGCTATTGATTTATTCTTTATCTTTGCGGTCGCATTTTTTAAACAATGAAAATGAGAGTAGTAACAACAATTGCCGATCTTCGTAATGAAATTAACTCTGCGAAAGAGGCTGGCAAAAAAATCGGTTTTGTTCCCACAATGGGAGCATTACACAACGGACATATTCAATTAGTAAAACGTTGTGTAGCAGAGAATGAATTCAGTGTAGTCAGTATTTTTGTAAACCCTACACAGTTCAATGACAAAAACGATCTAATTAAATATCCACGTACATTAGAAGCTGATTGCAAGCTTCTTGAAGAGACAGGTTGCAAGCTGATCTTTGCCCCTTCTGTCGAGGAGATTTATCCTGAAGAAGATACACGTCAGTTTGACTTTGGTCAGCTTGACAAGGTCATGGAAGGTCAGTTCCGTCCGGGGCACTTCAACGGTGTTGCACAAGTTGTAAGTCGTCTTTTTGATGCTGTAACTCCTGATAACGCTTATTTCGGAGAAAAGGATTTCCAGCAGCTGGCAATTATCAGACAGATGGTTAAGATGTTAAACTATCCGATTGAAATTCATCCTTGTCCGATTGTCCGCGAAGAAAGTGGTCTTGCTTTAAGCAGCCGTAATGCGCGACTTTCATCCGAACAGCTTGCTGTTGCTCCTGTTATATATCAAACGCTGCTACAAAGCAAAGAGTGGAAACAGACAATGTCTGTAGCTGATGTTAAAGCGAAGGTAGCCGAAACATTAAATGCGAATTCTCATTTCCGTGTTGAATACTTTGACATCGTAGATGGATTGACTCTTCAATCTCTGAGCGATTGGTCTGAATCAGACTATATCGTTGGCTGTATCGCTGTATTTTGCGGTGAAGTAAGGTTAATTGACAATATAGTTTATTAGTCTCCCTGGTTCAGCATTTCTGTAAAGTAGTGGGGCGCTCTTTTGTAGTGCCTGTGTTGATTAACCGAATCTGCATCCTCAAAGAGATGCATTCGAATATTGAAAGATTAATAGAATGAAGATAGAAGTATTAAAATCAAAGATTCATCGTGCTGTAGTAACAGATGCGAACCTCAACTACATTGGAAGTATCACCATTGACGAAGCACTGATGGAAGCTGCCGGAATTATTGAAAACGAAAGGGTATTTATCGTTAACAATAACAATGGAGAAAGATTGGATACATACGTAATCCGTGGTGAAAGAAATTCAGGTATGATTTGCTTAAACGGTGCTGCTGCTCGCCGGGTTCAGGCCGGAGATGTGGTAATTATCATGTCTTATGCGCTCCTTGATTTCGAAGAAGCAAAAACGTTCAAGCCGAAAGTTATCTTTCCGGACGAGAACAACCAATTGGTATAAAACCAAACTTTAAATAGTCCGGAATGCTATTTAGCCCGACGGACCAGACAAGACGCAAAGTACTGAGAGTTTTTCACTGTCTGCTTTGCATCTTGTTGTTTTAAACAAACTCCCCCTTTATGTACTCAAATAAAGAGATTTACCCGTTGGCGGAATTAATTTAGTGCATACTTAACTCTACCAATAGGTTTGTTGTTGATCTTATTTATATATTGCAGGATTGTAAATGCACTAATCTTTCCGATAATTCGGGCAAACAATCCAGCATTGTCTTTT
>JBOFDD010000091.1:0-8906 GCA_051646645.1 Bacteroidales bacterium
CAACTGTTCTGGATTTGCTGAAGTTAGCACGTACAATTCCGGATATTCATATTCTTTTATGCGGAAAACGGAAAGCGTATATTGAGTCGACAGATCCGGAGTTAGTAAAAAACTTTACACAGTTTTTTGATCGTTATGAGGTGGTTGATGCACTTGAGTCTGTTGCGGGGGAAGATATTCTGAAAGTGACTATTTGTGATCTGAATGATTCGGAGACCCATTCGTATCCTTATTTTAAAGAATGGGAGGATCGGGTTTTGGTAAAAGTTTCGGGTAAGATCTGGTTGGATCTTTCGCATAAGAATGCAAACAAAGGCAGAGCAATCGAATGCTTACAGAGTCATTTAGGTATAACAGCCCGAGAAACGATGGTTTTCGGAGATTATCTGAATGATGTTGAAATGATGCAAAAAGCATACTATTGCTATGCAATGGCTAATGCGCATCCCCGGTTGAAAGAGGTTGCCCGTTTTCATACCGATAGTAACGACAACGATGGTGTAGTGAAGATTCTCCGTAAGGTGAATGCTGCTCTTGATTAATCTTTTGTGAAATAATCCTAAGTCGGATTTTTTATAAAAACACTTTTACAACATTCTATGTTATAAGGAGGATTGGCTGTTATACGTCTTTCTGACTTGAAGAAGTAAAAGTGCCCGTTGTTTTGGGATTTTAGTTATTTAAGACGATAATTTAAATAAATCTTATTACTTTTGCGAGATATAGGATTAATATTTTTTGGAATAATATGAACATCTTAGAACTAAGCGAACAGGAAATTGTTAGAAGAAACAGTTTAGAAGAACTTAAGAAATTAGGCGTAGAGCCCTATCCTGCAGCTGAATATGTAGTGACCGGTTATACGAAAGAAATTAAAGAGAATTTTAGTGATGACGCTGCTGAAAAACGCGAAGTGTCAATCGCCGGTCGTATTATGAGCCGTCGTATTATGGGTAAAGCTTCTTTCATTGAATTGCAAGATTCAGAAGGACGTATCCAGGTATATATAGCACGTGACGAAATCTGTCAGGGTGAAGATAAAGAGTTATATAACACGATATTTAAGCGTCTGATGGATATCGGAGACTATGTGGGTATAAAGGGATATGTATTCCGTACTCAGATGGGTGAAATCTCTGTTCACGCAAGTCAGTTAGTGCTTTTGTCAAAATCGTTGAAGCCACTTCCGATTGTAAAAGTAAAAGACGGGGTAACCTATGACGCTTTTACAGATCCGGAGTTGCGTTATCGTCAGAGATACGTTGACCTTGTGGTTAACGAAGGTGTTAAAGACATCTTTTTGAAAAGAACACGTGTGTTTAACACGATGCGTAATTTTATGAACTCATTTGGCTATATCGAGGTTGATACTCCGGTATTGCAGCCAATCCCAGGAGGTGCTTCAGCACGTCCGTTTACTACGCACCACAATACTTTGGATATGCCATTGTATTTGCGTATTGCTAATGAGTTGTATCTGAAACGTCTTATTGTTGGCGGATTCGAAGGTGTATACGAGTTTTCGCGTAACTTCCGCAACGAAGGTATGGACAGAACTCACAACCCTGAGTTTACTGTAATGGAACTTTACGTTTCTTACAAAGATTATAACTGGTTGATGTCTTTCACTGAAAATATGATCGAAAAGATCTGTATGGAAGTGAATGGGACAACCGACGTTCAGGTAGGCGACAATGTAATCAGCTTCAAAGCTCCGTTTAAACGTGTGACTATGATCGAAGCGATCAAAGAACATACTGGTATTGATATTGACGGAATGGATGAGAATCAGTTGCGTGACGTGTGCAAACAACTGGATATCGAAGCTGACGAAACAATGGGAAAAGGTAAACTGATTGATGAAATCTTCGGGGAAAAATGCGAAGGTAACTACATTCAGCCAACATTTATTACTGACTACCCGGTTGAAATGTCACCACTGACTAAAAAACATCGCGACAACCCGGCGCTTACAGAGCGTTTCGAGCTTATGGTGAATGGTAAAGAGATTGCAAATGCATACTCTGAGCTAAACGATCCGATTGATCAGCGCGAACGTTTCCAGGAGCAGCTTCGTTTGTCTGAAAAAGGCGATGATGAGGCGATGTTTATCGATCAGGACTTCCTGCGTGCTTTGGAGTATGGTATGCCTCCTACAGCAGGTATTGGCATCGGTATGGACCGTCTTGTAATGTTAATGACAAATCAGACTACTATCCAGGAGGTATTGCTATTCCCTCAGATGCGTCCTGAAAAAGCGCAATTGAAAGATGGCGTTTCGAAGTTCACAGCTTTGAACATACCTGAATCATGGGTTCCGGTAATCCAGAAAGCAGGAGTGCTTACTGTAGAGCAATTGAAAGATTCTAATCCTAATAAGCTTCATCAGGAGCTTTGCGGCTTAAACAAAAAGTATAAGCTTGAACTTGAGAATCCTTCTTTAGATGCAGTTGCTACCTGGGTAGAGAATGCAAAATAAATGATTACGAATTACGAGTTGCAAAGGGATCTGCTCTGTTGTATCAGATCCCTTTAGTGATTCGTAACAAAAGAATTTTGTATGATAAAGCAAAAAAGAGTAGCCATCCTGGGTGGAGGGAGCTGGGCTACGGCTATTGCTAAATTAGTCTTAAACAATGCGGATAAGATTAATTGGTATATGCGACGAAAAGACAGAATAGAGGACTTTAAGCGATTGGGTAACAATCCCGCTTATTTGTCGGGAGTGAAGTTTGATACTAACCGGATCAACTTCTCGACAAATATTAATCAGATCGTGAAAAATTCAGATATTCTTATTATCGTTACTCCGTCGCCTTATCTTAAGCAGCATTTGAAAAAGTTGCGTGAGAATCTGACAGGAAAGATTGTTGTTTCGGCAGTTAAAGGTATCGTGCCGGATGAAAATATGATTATCTCCGATTATTTTGAGAAGGTATATAATTTGCCTTCAGACCAGATGGCCGTAATCGGCGGACCTTGTCATGCTGAAGAGATTGCACTGGAGCGTATGTCTTATCTGACAATTGCCTGTGAGAATCTTGGTATTGCAAACGATGTTGCAGATCTGCTTTCCTGCAGTTATGTGAAAACATCCATCAGTCAGGATATCTTTGGTATTGAATATTGCTCCGTTCTGAAGAATGTGTACGCAATAGCATCGGGTATCTGCAACGGACTGAAATATGGCGATAACTTCATTGCCGTACTTACATCAAATGCCATACAGGAGATGGATCGTTTTACTCAGGCTACATGTCCGCTAGAACGTAATATCTGTGACTCTGTTTACCTTGGAGACTTACTTGTGACTGCCTATTCCAAGTTTAGTCGTAATCACACATTTGGTACAATGATTGGTAAGGGTTATTCTGTTAAAACAGCTCAGATTGAAATGGAGATGATTGCAGAAGGTTATTATGCCACCAAATGTATGAAAGAAATTAACCACACATACAAAGTACATATGCCGATATTAGATGCGGTTTATGAAATTTTGTACAACCGGGCTTCTCCGTTAGCTAAACTTAAAGAGCTAAAAGAGGTCTTTAATTGATTATTTTGGATTTAATTATACTGAACCCTTAATCTTAGAGTGAAGAATGAGACATATATCTTTTGATTTTGGAAAAGCCCTTGGATTTATTTCCGAAGAGGCATTTATGAGTTATGAAAAACAGGTTGCCGATGCGATGCATAAGCTTCACAAAGGTACAGGTAGAGGCCATGACTTTTTGGGATGGGTTCATTTACCTTCTTCAATTTCTGATGAAGATCTGGAAGATATTATCGAAACAGCCGTTAAGTTGCGTAAAGCATGTGACGTGGTTGTAGTCGTAGGTATTGGTGGTAGTTATCTTGGTGCCCGTGCGGTTATCGATGCTACACTTAACTCTTTCGACCATCTGGATCAGAAAAGAAGCAACCCTGTAGTTTTATATGCCGGACAAAATATCGGTGAAGATTATCTCTACGAATTGATGGAGTATCTTGACGGTAAAAACTTCGGTATTATCAATATTTCAAAATCGGGGACGACAACCGAACCGGCTATCGCCTTCAGATTGTTGAAACAAAAACTGGAAAATTCAGTTGGTAAAGAACAGGCTCGTGAGCAAATTGTTGCTGTAACGGATGCCAAAAAAGGAGCGTTGCGCAAACTTGCTGATCAGGAGGGTTACAAAACCTTTATTATTCCTGATAGTGTAGGCGGTCGTTTTTCAGTTCTTACTCCTGTAGGTCTGTTGCCAATCGCTGTAGCGGGATGTAATATCCGTAAGCTGGTTGCCGGTGCGAAAGAGATGGAAGGACAAACATCACTGGATACTCCTTTTACTCAAAATATGTCTGCACTTTATGCAGTGGTTCGTAATGAGCTTTACAAACAGGGTAAGAAAATAGAGATCCTTGTAAATTATCAACCTAAACTTCATTACTTCAACGAATGGTGGAAACAACTTTACGGTGAAAGTGAAGGTAAAGAGCACAAAGGTATTTTCCCTGCTGCTGTTGATTTTACAACTGATCTTCACTCAATGGGTCAATGGATTCAAGAGGGTGAACGTACAATTTTCGAAACAGTTCTTTCTGTAGAGAAACCAAAACACGAAGTTGAAATTCCATTTGATAAGGAAAATCTTGACGGATTGAACTTCCTTGCCGGAATGCGTGTGGATGAGGTTAATAAAATGGCAGAACTTGGTACTCAACTTGCTCACGTTGATGGTGGTGTACCTAATCTTCGCCTGAATGTACCTGAACTAACAGAATTTTATCTTGGTGAGATGATTTATTTCTTTGAGAAAGCTTGCGGTATCAGTGGCTATCTGTTAGACGTAAATCCATTCGATCAGCCGGGTGTTGAAGCATACAAGAAAAATATGTTTGCTTTACTGGACAAACCGGGATTCGAAGAAGAGTCAAAAGCTATTAAAGCAAGAATCTGATGCGTCAGATCTGATTGAATATAAATTAAGACACAGGGTTTGCATAGTCATAACTCTGTGTCTTTATTATTAAATCAAATTATGAAAGATTTAAAAGCGGTATTGTTTGATATGGATGGTGTATTGTTCGACTCAATGAAGAATCATACCAAATCATGGTATCAGACAATGAAAGAGTGGGATATTCCCTGTACACGTGATGAATTCTATCTCCACGAAGGTCGCACGGGGGCAGGTACCACCAAACTCCTGTTTAACAGAGAACTTAAACGCGATCCTTCCGATGAAGAGATTAATGCTGTTTATTCTCTGAAAACTAAATACTTCAACGAACTTCCTTTGGCTCAACCCATGCCTGGTGCTCTTGAGTTGTTGCGTAAGATCAAATCGCAGGGCATTCAGGTCTGTGTCGTTACCGGATCTGCTCAGCAAAGTCTTCTGTCCCGCCTTAATAGTGCTTTCCCGGACATTTTTGACGAAAAACATATTATATGTGCACGCGATGTGAAAAGAGGAAAGCCTGATCCGGAGCCCTATTTGAAAGGACTTGAACTTATGGGCGTTTCTGCAGATGAAGCGATCGTTGTTGAAAATGCACCTATGGGCGTTCAGTCTTCTAAAGCCGCAGGAATATTTACTGTTACAGTTAATACCGGTCCTCTTGATCCGCAAATTTTCCTGGACTTAGCGACTGACAGGCTCTATCCGTCCATGCAAGCCTTGTGTGACGACTGGACCTCTTTATATGATTCATTAAAATAACGTACAGACTCTTATACTAAACAGCTATGTTTTCTTCCGATAATTCATTATCTCTTTCTCAGTTAAACACGCTTGTAAAAGCAGCACTTAATGAATGTTTTGTGCAGAGTATCTGGCTTCGGGCAGAGTTGAGTGATGTCAAAGCTTACCAAAGCGGACATTGCTATTTTGAGTTTATAGAGAAGGATGAGTCAGGACAAACCATAGTAGCCCGTGCACCGGGACGTATCTGGGCAAATACCTTTCGCACACTTCGTCCATATTTCGAAAGGGAAACCGGTCAGCTTTTTACTTCCGGAATAAAGGTGCTTGTACGAGTTACAGTCGATTTTCATCCGCTTTATGGATTTTCGTTGAATGTACTCGAAATTGATCCCTCATTCACCATTGGTGATATGGTTAAGAAACGTCGCGAGATTCTTGCACGTCTCGAAAAGGAAGGATTGCTTGAGCAGAACAAGAAACGGATTTTATCAGCTGTACCACAGCGAATAGCAGTCATATCATCAGAGTCTGCTGCCGGTTATGAAGATTTTCTGAATCAGTTGCATAGCAATGCATACGGGTACAAGTTTTATGTAAAACTTTTTCCTGCACTGATGCAGGGACAACAGGTTGAAGAAACCATGCTCAGAGCTTTCGGTCGTGTTGAGGCAAATAAAACACTTTTCGACGTCGTTGTGGTCATCCGTGGAGGAGGAGCAACATCCGATCTCAACTGTTTCGATAACTATCCCCTTGCAGCAGCTGTTGCCACATGTGCATTGCCTGTGATTACGGGGATTGGTCATGAACGAGATACATCAGTGCTTGATGAAGTTGCCTTTGCACGCGTAAAAACACCTACTGCTGCTGCCGAGTTTCTGATTAATACAATTCAGGCATCTGAAGTTTCTTTGCTTACAGATATCGATTTTCTGAAAAGAGAAACTCAAAATCTGATCGAACGTCAGAAACAACGTATCGTCCAATGGCAGTGGCGTATACCTCAAACAGCTCAGCAGCGTATGCACACCGAGAAGGCAAAACTTGCTCAGTACGGAACTTTGATAGAATCAGCTTCAAAGAGCAAAGTCCGGCAGGAAATGATCCGGATTAACGGATATAAAGAACAATTAAAATCCGCATTAATCCATATTGTTTCTAAAAAAAATCAGGAGCTTGCTTTGAAAGAAAAAATTGTTGAATTATCTTCGCCAGACCATATTATGGAGAAGGGATACGCTTTCGTAACACAGCACAATAAACTTGTGAAAAAAGCTGCCTTTTTTGATGATAGTGAAGTGGCGGTAGTTCATTTCATTGATGGAGAAAAAACTATTAATAACAAACCAAAATAGAGAATACAGAATGGAAAATACAAACAACTTCGAACACGTACGTTGTCTTATCATTGGTTCAGGGCCTGCAGGTTTCACTGCTGCTATCTATGCTGCCCGTGCAAATCTTAGCCCGGTTCTTTACGAAGGAATGCAACCTGGTGGTCAGTTAACTACAACAACAGAAATCGAAAACTTCCCTGGTTATCCTCAAGGAATTGATGGAAATCAGATGATGGAAGATCTTCGTTCTCAGGCAAAACGCTTTGAAACAGACGTTCGCTGGGGAGTTGCAACACATGCAGATTTTTCATCAAAACCATATAAAGTTACATTCGATGGCGAAAAAGTAATCGAAGCCGATACAGTGATCATAGCTACCGGAGCAACTGCGAAATACCTTGGCCTTGAAGACGAAGCAAAATATGCAGGAATGGGAGTTTCAGCCTGTGCAACTTGCGACGGATTCTTCTACCGTGGTAAAAAGGTAGCTGTAGTTGGTGGTGGCGATACAGCTTGTGAAGAAGCAGAATACCTGTCTAAACTTGCAAGTCATGTATATTTGATCGTTCGTAAAAACCATCTTCGAGCATCAAAAATCATGCAGGCTCGTGTGTTGGAAAACGACAAAATCACTGTTCTTTTCGAACATGAGACAGAAGGTCTTTTCGGCGACAACGGGGTAGAAGGAGCACACCTTGTAAAACGCCGTGGTCATTCAGACGAAGAACATGTAGATATCGCTATCGACGGATTCTTCCTTGCTATCGGACACAAACCGAATACAGATATTTTCAAAGATTTCATTAAACTTGACGAAGTAGGTTACATCAAAACAGAAGGAACATCTGCAAGAACAAATGTTCCTGGTGTATTTGCTGCAGGTGATGTTGCTGATCCACATTACCGTCAGGCTATCACAGCTGCTGCATCAGGCTGTAAAGCTGCTATTGATGCAGAACGTTATCTGATCGAAATCGGAGAATAATATTCCCGAAAAATATAAAGAAAGCGTCCGGAATCACCTTCCGGGCGCTTTCTTTATATATGTAGTCTAAGAACTAATATCTCCAAAACAGCTTCTACGTTGATAAATATATTTATCAGCGTAGGTTTATATAAAAACGAGCGTTGAGTTTTATGCGGACCAACGCTCATTTTTTCAAAATACGCCTTTGATTTTTCTAAAATAAGGCTTTGTGACAACCGTATTCAGGAATATCATCCCCAATTGTCGCCTTTTTTAGGAAAATGATCCGGAAGTGACAACCAAATCTGGGAAAATGATCCGGATTTGACAACGATTTCAGGATTTGGAATCGAAATATAAACTTCTGCTGCTGGAAATATGCATTTGCTTGCCACGAAATATATATTTTGAGCGAAAGAAATCCGTATTTGCTTGCGCAGAAATCCGTATCTTGTGGATGAGATATACGGTTTGTTTTCACCGTGTTGCCGTATTTTGATACGTTCAATCCCAAAAGTTCATTTAAATGGACGCGCCAGTCCATACGTGTGAAAATATATTTCCTTTTAAATGAACGTGTACGTTCATAGGAATGAACCGGTGGGTTAATACGTTCGAAAATTCACATAAGAGAACGAAATCATTTGCTTAAGTGAATGAAACCAATCACTTAAGAGAATGAAATCATCGGCTTAAGAGAATTTTTAGTGAAAGGCAGGGCGCAAGGCGCAAAAAAACAATTAAGGGGTTTAAGGATCTTAGGGGGATTAGGGTGTTTAAGGTGCGCCCAAAGCAGCATAGAGACGCCTGGCGGGCGTCCGGGGTTCAAAATTGCATGCTGTTTCGGATTACGCTATCATGCTAATAATCCGGTATTTAATTATTTGTTTATTTTGCAATGCGGACGCC
>JBOFDD010000092.1:0-8200 GCA_051646645.1 Bacteroidales bacterium
TTACTGTAGAAGGTATGTGTTTTTCGCATATTTGTCCAGAATAGAGTAATTATAAGCTGAAATAAGCTTATGTAGCTTATAAAAATGGCTGTAATTGATTTAATTCATCAAATTACAGCCATTTTTTTGTTAAAAAGAAACCTGTAGCTCAAAAAGTATAACCTTTTTCAGTGCCCTCTCAGTTAATGAGTCTCTTTTTTTGCAATTATTTAAGCTTTTGTTATCGGATACATATGTACGTCCATTTGCGGGAATGGAATAGTCAATCCGTGAGCTTCGTGATTTTTATAAACCTTTTCGGTAATATCGAAATAAAGGCTCCAGTAATCTTCTGTTTTTGCCCAGATTCTTACTACAAGATCAATAGAGCTGTCATTTAATGTATGCAATCCGATAAATGGTTCTGCCGGAGTTTTAAGTACTCGCGGATCGTTTTCAAGAAAGCCCAGGATCATTTTTTTTGCATCATCGTAGTTATTACCGTAAGAAAATCCGAATTTCAGATCCACACGGCGAATATCTGATTGAGTATAGTTATTGATAATGCCTGATGACAGTGATCCGTTCGGGATGTAAATAACTTTATTGTCGATTGTGTTCAGCACTGTGTTAAAAATAAGAATTTCTCTAACTACACCAAGTTGTCCCTGAGCTTCGATGAAATCACCTACTTTATAAGGCTTAAGCAACAGGATGATAACTCCTCCGGCAAAGTTTTGAAGTGTTCCGCTCATTGCCATACCAATACCCACACCGGCAGATGCAAGAAGAGCAGCCATTGAGGTCGTTTCAACACCAAGTACTCCGATAATGATCACAAACAAAAGGATTGTCAGTGTGATGTTAATCAGATTTAGAAGGAACGAACGCAAAGAATGGTCTACTTCCCGTTTTTCCATCAGTTTGCGCGAAACAAACTTAATGCGATTGATGATCCATTTTCCGGCAAGATAAATAAGAAAAGCAACAATAACCTTAAGTATAAGACTTACAGAGATGGAAACGAGTTGTGACATAATGTCTTGCAACGTTGTATTCTCTAATTGTTTAACAATCTCTGTTGTTGCTTTTTTTGTAGTGTCTGAGACTGCTGTCTGGTCGGCAACAGCTCCGAGTGAAAGAAATAAACTCATTTTTTATTTAGTTAAAATTTATATCCTAGTGTTAGTAATACAGATGTTTTCTTTGTCTTTAAAGAAAACGGGTCCGAAGATACAAATGATTCCGGACTAATGAAAATCGGAGAGTAGGCATATCCTACTTCTTTATGTGTTTTGAACACAACAGCAAGGTCAGTATACATTTGTCCGAAACGATAGCCCAGTCCGGCAGTAATGTATTCTGTAGATTTAGGAAGTGTAAAATTCGGCAGTGTGCCAACTGTCAAAATCTCCTGATCTCCGTTTAGTACATGACTCTTAATAGGAGAAGACTGATAAGCATAACCTGCACGTAGGCTGAATTGAGGTGTTACACGATATTCAGCACCAATTTTAAAAGTATTTACGGCTCTTGTATCTTCTTTGATATGCTGGTTATTAGTAAATTCATATCCTCCCGGATCTTTCAACTTCAGAGAAGAGTAGTCCTGAAGGTTGTACTCTAAGCTAAGGATACCTTTTTTACCAAGAATAAATGCGACAGAACTCATAAATTCAAAAGGAGTATTCATTTTGTAATCCATCGCACCGTTAGGAGTGGAGCTTGAATCGGACATTCTTTCTGTTTCTTGCTCTCCGGCGTCGTTAGTATAAGTATCTTCTATATTTTTATAATCAGTTAAAGCTCCGAAATTATCAGTCAATGCATAATAGGATGGTGTTTTAATAGATACACTAAGACGCATGAAGTCAGCCGGACGGACGATCATTCCCAGGCTGAAGTTGAACCCTGTACCTTTTGTACGTAGCGAATTCTCCAGATAGAAATTGCCTTCAGAACTATGATCTTCAGTATATCCGATTCTCATATTGTACGAAAAATCGGAAATACCCAGTCCTGCTCCGAAATAGATCATATCGTCGTAGTTACCTCCGAATGTGAAATTGTATTCATCCGCATAGCCATATTCCTGCACATGAAGGCGTGCTGATGAGTTGTTCCGGTATTGGAATGGTGAACCATAAGTCTGTCTTCCATCAGCAGATAGCCCGGTCGGTTTAATCAGATAACTGTTCCATGCCAGAACGGGAAGCCAGGGAAGCCCTGCTGAGCCACTGTATGGGTCATTATCCTTCGTGTCATCCATTGCACTCATGTTAATGCCATATGCTTTATCTGCAATGTAATCGGTAAGAGAACTACTCATATTACGGTTATTCGCTTCGTAAGTACGGTAGAAGCTTGCTTTACGGTTAAATCCGACACCTACATTGAAACTGAAGTCACTGGCTCCACGGAATGTAGCTACATATCCAATATTGTTAAACATGAATTTAGTACGATCTGCATCTGTACCTGTTCCATTCCAGTTTGTAGACGTGTTAACAAAGTCGAGGTTCAGAGTTGCCGATACTTCGGAATTGCGAAATACGCCAATTCCGGCAGGATTAGAAGAAAGCGAAGACAGATCACCTCCTAAAGCCCCAAAAGCCCCTGCCATACCCATATAGCGGGCACTTCCTGTTATATCTCTTTGCGACATGCGAATAGCATTAGCTTCACCTTGAGCAAACATAGTAGTTACTCCGGCAAGAAGCATAGAGGTCAGTAGAATATTCTTTTTCATAGACAATCAATTTATTGGATGATTGGTTTTTGTTTTGTTGATCTGTAAATTTAGTGAAAAGTATGCTGAAAGAAAAATAAAGCTAAGAACCCTTATTTTTCCTATATATAAACAATACAGGTGTTGTCTAAGTTCTTAGCTTTAAATCGTTATTTAGCGGCGTCCGCCTCTTCCAGAGCTTGAGCTTCCACCTCCGTAACTTCCGCCACCATAGCTTCCGCCTCTTCCTGAGCTTGAGCTTCCGCTTCCAAAGCTTCCGCTGCTACTGCTGCGTGAAGACGATCCGCGGTCGTAGGTTGGCGTGGTTGAAGAGTTTCCATAGTTTTCAGAAGAGCTTCTGCTTGAACGTCCGCCTCTGCCGTATGAACTGTTAGAGTTTCCTGATGAAGAATTCTCTTTAGTCGGACGATAAACATTACCGCTTGTAGTGCCCGGAGACTGATATCTTGATGATCTTCCACCTGAAGGAGCTACACTGTTGCTGCTTCCTGAGCCTGATGAAGGTCTGCTTGAGCTATAGCTTCCTGAGGTTCTGCCTCCGGTATAGCGGTTAGATCTGTCATATGAGCTTCCTGAAGTTCTGCCTCCTGCATAAGAGTCGGTAGGTCTTCTGCCATTTGAGTACTTATAGGCTGAATTGTAATATCCTCCATGATGGTGATGACCTCCGCCAGGATACCATCCTCCACCTGGGTACCATCCTCCGCAGATTCCCCCCGGATACCAACTGTTACCCCATCCCGGATACCAGCTGCTTCCCCAGCTTGGCCCCCACCAGGAGTTCCAGCCAAATCCCCATGAAGGAGATCCCCATGCAAACGGGTCATATCTCCAGCTCCATCCGGAATAGAATGAAGGCGACCAGCTGTAGTTCCAGTAATATGGATTAGTCCAGGTCGGTGTGATCGTTGCATAGAAGTCGTCCACGTATACATTCCAGTCATTTCCGCTTAGGAAATAAATGTCGCTGTACATCGGGTCACTGATATGAATCGTGAATTTCGGATTATGGAAACGACGAATACGTTCAGCGGTCTCAAAGTCCGATGCCGAGCCGTTAAATCCGTTAATATATCCTTTATCAGAATCTTCAAAAACGTATTTTTTGCCTGGTTCAAGCAGGATTGTGTCATTTTCAGGAGTAATAATAGACCCTGTCTTATTGCGTCGGTTGTACGCATCTACGTCCATAAGCTCCCCGTTAGTCTGCACATCCTGAGTCCTGTTTTTTTTCTGTGCCTTTTGAGCCTTAACAATAGCATTTTTATCCTTTTTTGTGAAGTATAAATCATCTTCAGGGATATACTGAGCAAAGGACACAAAAGGGATCATTGCGAACAATGATGGAATTAAAAATCTCATTAATTTCATATACTACCCTCCTCATTTATGTTAAATCCTATTATTAAGAAAGCTTCTCTTTATAATATAGGACAATCTTGTCAATAAAAAGTTTAATTTTGCCAATGCAATAAATCATTGATTTATAGACAAAAATAGAAATAAACAGCAAATAAACAATTTATAAATTGCTAAATACAATGAATTATCTTGAATTTCAATTTACTATCACCCCCGCAAATGAGATAAACTCAGACATTTTGTCTGCATTATTGGGAGAGATCGGTTTTGAAAGTTTCGTAACAACCGAAACAGGTGTTGATGCATATATTCAGTCTGACCTGTTTGAGGAAGAGCAGTTAAATGACCTGATCTCAAACTTCCCTGTTGAGGCTGCAATTACATATAATGCAAACGAAGTTGTTGCAAAAAACTGGAACGAAGAATGGGAGAAGCACTATTTTAAACCAATTATTATTGAAGATAAGTGCGTAATCCATAGCTCTTTTCATAAAGATATTCCCCAAACAGAATATGATATTCTGATTGATCCGAAAATGTCTTTCGGTACAGGACATCACGAAACGACAAGTCTGATGCTTACATTCCTTTTAGAAGAAGATCTTAAAGGAAAATCATTCCTTGATATGGGTTGTGGAACAGCCGTTCTTGCAATTCTTGCATCTAAAAAAGGCGCTGATCCGATTACAGCCATTGATATCGACGAATGGGCGACAGACAATGCAAAAGAAAATATTGCACTAAACCATACATCCAATATAAAAATCCTACTTGGCGATGCATCATTGCTTGCAGGCGAATCCGGATTTGATGTCGTGTTTGCAAATATCAATCGTAATATTCTTCTTAACGATATGCATGCTTATGTAGCAAAGATGAATGACGGAGCTCATTTGTTTATGAGCGGTTTCTACAAGCAGGATATTCCGATGATAGAAGAAGAAGCTAACCGTTTAGGATTACGATTGATTCATTTCAAAGAACGCAATAACTGGGTTGCTGTTAAGTTTGCGAAATAATCTTTTCCGGATACAGAAATGCAACTTCAGAAATCTTATATCTGTTCATAGATAAAAGATGCTGAAAAATAGATATATGCTGCACCTTATTTTCAGGCTTTCCCGGAAATAAGGTGCTTTTTGTTTTAATATTATTGATATTTAACTTTTTTGTTTATTAAGAAGCAATTGATAAAAAATGCTACTTGTTTTTTTCTTTAGATTACTTTATATCTGATAATTAACAAGTTTGGTGTAAAATAGTAATCAAAACAGACTTTATTGAAACTCAGTTGGTTTGTTGATCTTTCAAAATGTCGTTTATCCTTTAAAAATGATATCGAAAAACATATCTTTTTATTTGGTGGCTTCTTAAAATTGATTCATATTTGCCACACAAACCTAAGCAATCTTTTGTTACCTTAAAATCAAAACCTAGTATCTGATAAGAACCAATAATAAAGGGACACCTGAAGAGGGCCCCTTTATTATTTTGGATAAATTGATAATACATTATTGAAAAACAATAAGAAGAAGGATGTTTTTATATTGAGTTATTTTATCTTTGTAAAACGTATAACTAATAAAACAGGCAGAAACTATGAATATCGTTGATCGTTTCTTAAAATATGTCGCTATAGACACCGAATCGGATCCGGCATCCGAAACTACTCCCTCAACCCCTAAACAGTATGCCTTTGCAGAAAAGCTGGCAGAAGAACTTAAATCAATAGGGCTTGAAGATGTGTCGCTTGATGAAAACGGATACCTGATGGCTACTCTTCCGTCAAATACGGATAAAGAGATTCCGGTAATCGGTTTTATCTCTCACATGGATACAAGTTGCGACCTGACGGGAGCAAACGTAAATCCCCGTATTGTTAAATCATACAATGGTGAAGATATTGTTCTCAATGAAGAGCAGCAAATTGTGCTGAAAACAACCGATTTCCCGGAAGTGAAAAACTATATCGGACAGGATTTGGTCGTAACGGATGGTACCACACTTTTAGGTGCCGACGATAAAGCCGGTATTGCTGCTATTGTTTCGGCAATGCAATACTTTATTGAGCATCCTGAACTGAAACATGGTAAAATTCGTATAGGTTTTACTCCTGATGAGGAAATCGGACGCGGAGCTCATAAGTTCGACGTTGCTAAGTTTGGCGCTAAATGGGCTTATACTATCGATGGTGGCGAAATAGGTGAACTTGAGTATGAAAACTTTAATGCAGCCGGAGCGACTATTACTGTAACAGGAAGAAATGTGCATCCGGGGTATGCAAAAGATAAAATGATTAATTCAATTACGATTGCCCGCGAAATTGCAGACAGACTTCCTCAGAATGAAGTGCCGGAACAAACGACAGGTTATGAAGGCTTCTTCCATTTGATGAGCTTTCAGGGATCTATCGAATCATCTAAACTTGTTTACATCATTCGTGATCACGACCGTGATTTGTTTGAAAAGCGTAAACAATTGCTTGAGGATATCGTTAAAGGACTGAATGCAAAATATAATCATGCGATTAAGTTAGAGATCAAGGATCAGTATTTTAATATGCGTGAGAAAGTTGAGCCGATTATCCATATTGTAGATATTGTGCGCGATGCTATGATCGAAGAGGGAGTTACTCCGAAGATTAAACCAATTCGCGGAGGAACAGATGGCTCTCAGTTGTCTTATATGGGACTTCCTTGTCCGAATATCTTTACAGGAGGTCATAACTTCCATGGGCGTTATGAATTCCTGCCGGTTCCGTCGTTAGAAAAAGCAAGAGATGTGATCGTACGAATTATTACCAATATGGCAAAATAATCTCAAATATTCTAATTAAAAGGCAGATAGGGGATTCCTTTATCTGCCTTTATATCGTTTAATCTATATCAAAATGAATAAGAGATTATCTCTGTTGACTATAATTGTTTCTCTTCTTTTGCTTGCTGTGTCTTGTGTTAACCGGAATCCCGTGAAGGAAGGGATCTCTGATGTTGTAGTGCAAACAAAGTATGCAAAGGGTTTTACTATAGATACTGTTCCTAACTATTTAAGAGTGACAGTTTATAATCCATGGAGTAAGGAGAAACAAATTCTTTCCCGCTACTACCTTGGACGGCATGATTCGTTGTCTGATTCAATTCCTGTAGATGGACGTTTTATTAAAATTCCACTTGATAAATGCGCTGTTACTTCGGGTACACATATCGGTTTTATGGAAAGTCTTGGGCTCCTTGATCAGATAGTAGGAATTTGCTATGCTGACCGGGTTTATAACGATACTATTCGTAAGCGCATTGAGAAAGGATCGATAATTGATCTCGAAGATCCGTTTATGATTAATTTCGAGAAACTGATAGCGCTTCGACCAAATGCGATTGTAGCAAGTGGTTATAATCAGCAGGACGAGTACAGTCATCGGATGGCGCAAACCGGAGTGCCGGTAGTCTTTGTTAACGAATGGATGGAATCCTCTCCTTTGGCACGAGCGGAATGGGTTAAATATCTTGCTGTATTTTTTGATTGTCGTGAACAGGCAGAGCTTGCCTTTGATAAAGTTTCGGTAGCCTATGAAAGCTTGAAAAATCAGAGAGAAAAAGCTGTAGAAAGTACTGGTAGAAAGAAGCTGATGACAGGTGAGAATTTTAGAGGAACCTGGTATATGCCCGGAGGGCAAAACTGGATGGCAACTCTATTTGCAGATGCTGGTGCTGATTATATTTATGGATCAACGAAAGATCACGGTAGTATTCCGCTTAGCACAGAAGAAGTATTGAGTAGTTTTAACGATGCCGCAGTTTGGGTAAATGTGAATTCAAATTCATTATCAGAATTAAAGGCTGCCGATAACAAGCACACATTCTTTAAAGCATATAAAGATGGAGAAGTTTATTCTAATTCGAAAATGACAAAAGGGCTGGCTAATGACTTTTGGGAGAGTGGTGTGATGAATCCTCATAAGCTTTTGATGGACTATATGCTTATTCTGAATAAAAAAAATATATCGGATACTTTGTCGCTTACTTATCTGAATAAGATTGATAATGACTGATGTAGCACGGCTTGTGATCTTTGTTTTTCCATTTCTGTCTTTACTTATACTGTAAAAAGTGT
>JBOFDD010000093.1:0-3974 GCA_051646645.1 Bacteroidales bacterium
TATAATTATACCTATAAGTCCCATAAAAAGAATCGACCCCATTGAGGTTAAGTCTCTTTTTGTTGTCCAGCCATAAAGGCTCATCACTCCAAAGAGTGCAGCGGTGATAAAGAATGTGGTAGCAAGCGACTCTTTCGTATACATTGTAAAGAGAAGCGAAAAGACAACTCCTGTCACAAAAGAATAAAGTACAAACATAACAGAAGCCGTATTCAGAGACATCTTCATTACTCTTGCCGACAGATAGATTACCATACCTAACTGAAGCAGAAGCAATCCCCACGAAAACCAGGCATTAGTCAGCAGCAAATTCTGAATTGTCAGATTTCCGGCTACTATATAAGAAGTTACGCCTGTTATCCCTAAAGCTATTGTCATCCAGCCATATACTCTGCGAATAAGATCGCTTGCTGTATTCACCCTTTCGGATGAAAGATAACCTGATTGATCATTCATAATTTTTTGGTTTTATTAGTTACAGAAAATATTCATTTATTGTCATATTGTCAAAACATCCCTATCTTTTCTAATTCTCCCCCAAAAAACGAGCCCTTAGGCTGGTTATCCTAAGGGCAAATATATCTATTTATTCTGTTATTAGCAATTCTTATGGTAAAACTATCTTCCAGATCACAGCTCCGTTAGCTGGTACAATGGTTCTGAATGGCACATGCGTATTCAACGGAATAAACAAGGAGCTACCGGAAAGCAGATCTATCGCCTCTACCTGAGACATTTCCGGCACCTGCAAGTAATCAAATGCGTGGAGTGGAATATTTATCTTACAATCCTGCTGATACAAATCGAAATTAGCCACAACCAGCAGCATTTCATTCCCTGCTTTTCGCAAAAAAGCACACTGTTTATCCGGATCGAAGTACTCTGATTTTGGATTTACGTACATCAGATCAAAGAATAAACCTTCTGTAATCGCCTTTTCAGTTTCTGCCACAGGCAAGAGCGTTGAATAAAACTTCCGGATATTTCGCTGACGGGTAGTTAGTCTGCGCAGATTACACTCTCCGTTGTTATACCAGCGTCTGACACTGTCCATAGCCCAGTAGTCAAAGATGGTAGTTCTGCCGTCCTGGCCGCTAAAGCCCTCATTATCCATGGCTTCCTCACCTAACTCCTGCCCATTATAAATCATAAAAGGGACTTTACTGATACACGAAGATATGACTACAGCCGGAAAGGCTTTCTCTGCACTGTCTGCAAAATAAGAAGAAGCTATCCGCTGCTCGTCATGATTCTCCATAAAGTTAAGCATATGATCACCGATTTCACCTAAACGTTGCCAGCAGCCTGTGACTGCTGCTGCCGGAGCTTCACCGCGAATAACGGCTTTGAGCGTATCGTACAATCCTACTTTATCGTAGAGATAATCAAAATGTCCGTTATGAATATAGGAGTAGTATAAGTCCGGATTATAAACTTCCGCTATAAAAAGAATATCAGCATTGATTGCTTTAATCTGAGGAATAACCCATCCCCAAAACTCTACCGGAACCATTTCCGCCATATCGCATCGAAAACCGTTAACACCTTTCTTCGTCCAGAACGTAAGAACATCAAGCATCTTATACCACGTATCGGGTATAGGATCAAAGTGCTTGACTCCCCACGAAAGATAATCCACTCCATAGTTAAGCTTTACGGTCTCATACCAGTCAAACTCTGTAGGATAAGCATTAAAACAGTCGTTTCCGGTTGCTTTAGCCGGATATTCTTTATACTGATCATCTTCTGTACCCAAAGGGAACTGACCCGCAAAAACCTGATAAGGGATATAATAGTAGTTGTTCTGAGGATCAAAAGCAATGTTATTCTTATCGTTTTCCCCAAAATCTTTCACACCTTCAGGCTTTGCGTCAGAACGATACTGACGGGCTACATGATTAGGTACGAAATCAATAATCACTTTTAATCCGCACTCCTGAGTTCGTTTTACCAGAGCCTCAAACTCCGCCATTCTTTCTGTCACCTCATCAGCAAGGTATGGATTAACATCATAATAATCCTTTATAGCATAAGGAGATCCCGCATTACCCTTAATCACATACGGGTTATCCTTCGGAATACCGAAAGCCGTAAAATCACTCTTCGTAGCATGTTCGATTACTCCGGTGTACCAGACTGCATTACAGCCTAACGATGCTATTTCTTTCAGCACCTTAGGGGTAAAGTCCGAGAATTTACCCGAACCGTTTTGTTCCAGAGTACCATTAAAAGTCAGATGTTCGGTTTTATTACCGAACAATCGTGGAAGCACCTGATATATTATTAATTTCTGCATTTCGTAATCAATTAATCTTTCACATACTGCTGAGAGGCATAACTCAAAATCCGTTCTTTATCCGGACATGCCTCTATTGCCTGACAAGCGGCATTGTAGCCGATATCGACAATTTCAGATATGTGCTGTGTATCAAATAAATTATAATTATATGTTTCCTTTGTTTCAATCAGCAGATCGCACAACTGAACATCCTGAAAACTGTTTGCTTTAAACATAAACCCATAAGATCTTTCAGCTATAGATATAATGGTTTTCTTATATTCTTTTACGACCAGAGGTGTGGCATTTACACCTATCACGATTTCACATATTTCTTTCAACGGCGATACCGGAAAGTTCTTAAGCACTCCCCCGTCCACATAGTTCACACCACCAATAAGCTGAGGAGGAAATAAAACAGGTATTGAGCACGATGCCGCCACCTTCGCGGCTATATTTTCTCCGGACTCAAAAATCACACTCTCGCCATGATCCATATCCGTTGCTATAATCTTTAATGGCTTTTTAAGATCTTCAAAGCGTTTAGCTCTTATTTTTTTTTGCAGGAAACTTTTAAAGCCATGCATAGTCAGAAAACTCTTCTTTGGCATCACTATCTCGGCAAAATCCAGGAACTTAATTACTTGAAACATCTCCAGCATCTCCTCTGTTGTATATCCGTCGCAATACAATGCTCCCACTAACGATCCGGCACTTACCCCCGAAACAATATCCGGTTCAAGACCATATTCATTCAAAGCTTTTAATGCCCCTATATGTGCAAAGCCTTTGGCTCCTCCTCCACTCAAAGCCAATCCGATACGAAAAGGTTTATTTTCCATATATAAAACACCCTAAATATCTATCATTATGTTACATAATTGAAAACAACAGAGTAAAATCAAAGTTCATCATTCAATGTATCAATAATAGTTATTTCAGCACTTTGATGTTCAAAAGTAATTAAATTAACCGGTAATTATAAGAGTATATAAAAAAAGAAAGAGAGTATTCCACTATTCAGAATACTCTCTCTTTCAGGATCAACTCTTTATCATCCTTATTTAGCACATTTTACTCTCCACAGTAAAGTCTCACGACTATCCTGAAAAAAATCATTGAGCTGAACCTGATTTTAAACTAACTATTGATTGTTATTACAGAGATTTAGTCCATCCTTTTGTCCAGTCATTATCTGCAGACACAGCTCCTTTATACGTTGTTTTCACAAAATAGCTATCGGTTGCCGACATATCTTTACCTCCGTCAACCACACCTACATAACCGTTTGTAAAGTTTATCGCAGCATTCTCTGCATTACCTTCGGCAGAAGCAAGTCCGGCAACTCCCGATTTGAATATCGTTGAAACAAGAGTATGTTCTATAACCGACTGACTGCTTGCGAAGCTGTTTTCTGTTTCTGTCGTTTCTGTCGTAACTGCTTCCGGTTTACCTGCTACAAGCGTGTTATACATTTTCACATAAGTACCTGCTCTGAAACGTGCTCCACGTTTAGCTGTTGCCGAGTTGTTGCCTATAAGAGTAAGGTTGGATAAAGTTGGGTTCGAAATTGGCTGAAGCAATACATTCGACGAGCGGTTATCGGCTTCGATCAGACAATCACCTTCATTGCTCATTTGCTGAGCCACCCAAAACTGACCTTTACCACACCATCCGTCAGTCCAGTCAAAAGAAT
>JBOFDD010000094.1:0-6436 GCA_051646645.1 Bacteroidales bacterium
AGGACAATCAGCAAATTGATGAAGTTATTGTTACGGCTCTTGGTATCAAACGCGAATACAAAGCGTTAGGTTATTCTGCCCAGGAATTAAAGGGAAATGAGATCGTAAAAGTGAAACAGCCCAATCTTATCAACTCACTGAATGGTAAGATTGCCGGTCTGAATATCACAAACAGTGGCGGGGCTGCCGGTGGATCATCTCAGATCATTATTCGCGGGGGTACTTCCCTGCTCAATGATAATCAGCCTTTGTTTGTTATCGACGGACTTCCTATTGACAACACTACTGCTGTTGGAAATACGGCTATTGACGGTGCCGGTGCTACTGCTACATCAAGCGGAAACCGGGCGATGGACATTAATCCGGATGATATCGAATCAATTTCCGTATTAAAAGGAGCCACTGCTGCTGCCCTTTATGGACTAAAAGCGGCTAACGGAGCTATCATCATCACTACCAAGAAAGGTAAAGAAGGAAAAGCTTCCGTAAAAGTAAGTGCGAAAATGTCTATCGACAATATTAACCGTTTACCTGATATTCAGGATATTTACGGACAGGGATCAGGAGGCAAATACAATAATGAGACCAACCTTTCATGGGGTGCTCTGGCTACTGATTCGATCAGATACAACAACATGGAAAACTTTTTCCAGACAGCTCTCTCCTATGATCTTAATGCAAGCGTTTCGGGTGGAAGTAAAACCGGAAGCTATTATATGTCAGCACAACGTCTCGATCAGGAGGGTGTTGTACCAACCACAGATTACGTAAAGAACTCATTCCGGTTAAATGCAGAACAGAAAGTATGGTTTCTTACTTTCGGGATGAATGCCAACTATATAAACTCTACCTCCCGCAAAGCACTTACAGGTGGGGGACTATGGGGTAAAGGCGGTTCGGGCTACATGCTCAGTATCTTAAACTGGCCAATCACCGATAATATGTCTGACTGGCTCAACAGCGATGGCTCACGACGACGCCTGATGCCTGATATACCATTAGATGATGACATTGACAATCCTTACTGGATCATCAACAAAAGCCCTATGACCGAGAAACTCGATCGTCTGATTGGTAGTGTATACGTAAATGCTCAACCACTATCATGGCTTAATTTCTCATTTAAAATGGGACTCGATCATTACAACTCTCAAACCCGCAACATCACAGCACCGGGATCGTCTGTTATCCTGAGCTGGCAACAGGGAGCTGAGTCACTAAGCGACAGACAGAACGATCTGTTTACGACTAACTTCCTGATGAATATTGAGAAAAGCTATAAAGACTTTAACTTTGGGCTAATGCTGGGACACGGATACGAACAAAACTCGTTCTATAAAAACACCCTGCTGGCTATCGGAATGCTTAACCCTGACTTCCAGGGGATAAACAATGCAGCAAAAGAGAATAAAAGCTACGATAACTACAAGCAGCTACGAAGACTAATCAGTGTTTTCGGAGAAGCTCGTTTCGGCTATAAGTCCATTGCATACATCAGCGTTACCGGACGAAACGACTGGAGTTCAACTCTTCCGGCTGACAGCCGCTCATTCTTCTACCCCTCATTCAGCGGAAGCTTTGTTTTCTCTGAATTAATGAAATCAAACCCGGTTATCACATTCGGTAAATTAAGAGGCTCATGGGCTCAGGTAGGTAAAGATGCACCTCCATACAAAACGCTTACCAACCTGGATCCTCCTTTAACAAGCATTGGCGGTGGATATCGCGACAGCTGGTCCGGAGGTAACCCGAATCTTAAGCCCGAGAAAACAACATCATGGGAAGTTGGTGCAGATCTTCGCTTCCTGAAAGGCCGATTAGGGCTTGATGTAACCTACTACAACAACAAAAGTGAGAACCAGATCATCAACCCTCGCGTAAGTAATTCAATCGGATATATTTTCAAATTCGTAAATGCCGGTGAAATTACTAACAAAGGGATGGAATTCACGCTTAACGGCACTCCGGTTGAATCAAGAGACTGGAGCTGGGAGTCTCAGTTAAACTTATCGTATAATAAAGGTCGTGTTAAAAATCTCATCGACGGGATGAAGATCCTTTATGTAACCGATGTGCAAATCGGACCTGCCAAAGCAGCATCGTTTAACGATGGTAACTTCCTTGGTCTGTCCGGCACAAAATGGCAAACTACTGAAGATGGACAACTATTGATTGACAAAAACGGATATCCACTGACAAGCACAGATGAAACATTAGATCTTGGGAACAGAGAACCCGACTTACTGCTTGGATTCAGCAATAACATACGTTATAAAGACCTGTCACTCTCTTTCCTTTTTGATGCCCGTTTCGGTGGTATGATCTATAATGCAACTGAGTGGGCCATGGTAGCATCCGGTCAGGCTAAAGTAACCGAGAACCGTAATACCGAAACAATTTTTGAAGGAGTCGTAAAACAAGATGACGGCACCTATGTTCCAAACACCAAGTCAGTGTTGCTAGATGAGAACTACTACCGTAACATCTATACGAAACATGCTCCACACTTCCTGACAGATGTGAACTGGTTGAGACTACGCACACTTGCGCTTACCTACAGCATTCCTCAGTCCCTACTTCAGAAGTTGAAAGTGGTTCAACAAATCGAAGTAGCCTTTACAGCAAGTAATTTATTTGTAATTACAAACTACAAAGGCATGGATCCTGAAGTAAGTGCCGGCGGTGCCGGAGTAGTTGGTGCCGGATCTGCCGGAATTGATTACTGTGGTATTCCTTCAACACGTACCTTCTCGTTTGGTATTAATGTAACATTCTAAATCTGCAATTATGAAATACATATATAAACTGTTCATTGTTTTCTCACTCCTGCTTATGAGTGGGTGTGATTATGATCTGAATATCAATACAGACCCCAACACGCCGCAGGAAGCATCATGCGACTTAAGGCTACCGAATATATTAAGTATGACAGCTGATGTATACGGCAGTCATGGTATGCGGACATCGCTTTTAATTCAGCAAACCGGATTTATCTATTCTGTCGGAAACAGAAACTACGATCTTCAGAACTGGAAATTTTCAAATAATGCAGAGGTATATATCTGGCAATCCTGGTACATATACATCTGGATCAATATTCGTAAAATGATTGAAGATGCCAATGCGAAAGGTGCCTGGCATTATGTTGGCGTTGGCAAAGCCATAGAGGCTTTCGGTTGTTCATTCATTGCTGATGCTTATGGTATCATGGCTTATAAGGACGGACTTTCAAACGAAACGTTTATGCCGACCTACGACGATGCATCTACCGTATATGAGCAACTTTTACCACTATGCGATGAAGCTATCGACTACCTTAGCCGTGAACAATCTGCTGCAGCTCCAAAACTTTCTAAAGCTGATACTTACTACAAAGGTGATACCGATAAATGGATTAAATTTGTTTACGGACTTAAAGCCCGCCTTTTAAGCCATATGACTAAAAAACCTGTTGGAACACAGTTTGGAAATTACAATCCGGATGCCATACTTGCTCTTATTGATAAATCATTTACATCATCTGCCGACGATGCTGAAATGAAGTACATCAAAGGTAGTAAGGTATCCGTAGAACAAAGTATCAACTTCCAGAATGTATCATTCAGCAACAAGCCCGGTAAATTATTTACCCAATATTTGCTGAATACTGTTCCGGGGACAGGAAACAGCTGGAACAGTGCAATTGAAGATCCACGTGCTGAAAAAATGATTCCAAAAATCGAAACAGGCAGCATGAAAGGTAAATACTCACTTGGTGTAGATCTTGAATTTACTGACTCTAAGCCGATAGCGAAAGATTCTACTCACTTTGGATTAGCGATAACCGATAAAACTGCGCCAAGCGGAAAACGAGGCACAACTGCCTTTACACAGGATGATTACGCCTACGCGATTCTTTCCTATTATGAATTGATGTTTATTAAAGCCGAGACCTACTTTAGAAAAGGCGATAAAGCAAATGCACTCAAATATTACAAAGATGCTATTGCTGCTCATATGGGTAAACTGAAGGTAGATGCAACCAAAGCTCAAAGCTTCCTGAGTAGTGCAGCTGTGGGACAAACAGCAGGTGAGCTTACCTTAAGTCATATTATGATACAGAAATACATTGCACTGGTAATCAACCCCGAAGCATGGACTGACATGAGACGTTGTGATTTCTGCCTGGATGCAAGTGGAAATTACAGCGAGACTGAAGGGGTTTATAAAGGATTCAAACGTCCAAAGTTTGCTTACGAACAAAACTTCGGAACCAAAGGCTATCCCAGACGCTATCAACTGGCATATATGGAGCGTGACTACAATGCTGTAAACGTTCGTCCGTGGGGTGTATTCGAACTGGATTACATGACCTATCCGGTTTGGTGGGACAAGAAATAAGCCGTTTCATTCCTTAATGCATAAAAAAGAGGCTGTCTGATCATAAAAGTCAGACAGCCTCTTTTCTTATGAGCAATTCTTTTCTGTCAAAAAAAGAAACTTACGATTATCTGTTTATAAAAGATTTACAAGTACATAAAGCCAGTGCGCAGCCACTCCGGCAAGAAATCCACCTATCGTATGCGCAATAATTGCTTTTGAAGTCAAATCACGATATTTGAGCGAATCCAGCATAGCTGTATGTGTACTCAAAAATCCGCTCCAGCACATACCGATAGCCGTAAACACGGCAATTGCATTACCATCTATCAAACCGTCAGCCTGAAATTTTGGCACTAATCCAAGGGCAGCTCCCACTGCACCCAGCGAAGTAATAGGAAATGCAATCAGAGCCGGATTCTTAAATCCGAATAAAGCATCAAATACAATATTTATTTTACCTGCCAGCAGCGGTAATAATGCCACACCTTCATAAGCCTTACCGGTATACTCGCCCGATTGAGACGGACCAAAAGTAATCATCATCACGAAAGTCGAAATAATAAGCACACCCGGAATAATAGCCACACCTAACTCAACACCTGTTTTTCCTCCGTCCAGAACAGCATTCAATGTCCGGAGAAAGATGCTGCCCTCGGTTCTGAAAGAGATCTTTTCCTCATCACCCTCTCCTACCTGTTCGTGTTTAAATCGCGGATATACTTTCAGTATAGATCGCTGCATCAGACGTGTTGAGACAATACTTCCAATTACAGCACCGGCAAGTCCGATCATAGCAGCGCTTAAAAATCCGCGCCCCGTCATAAACACGATCACCACGAGCCCCATACCGTATGCCGTCCCGAAGTTGGTAAGCGATATCAACTGATATTTTTTAAAGTAACGGCTAAAGTTCTTGTCTTTAGCAAGAGCTATAATTGCCGGATTATCCGACAGGAAAGTAAGAATTCCTCCCAATGCAGCTACACCGGGCAGGTTAAACAGAGGCTTCATCAGCGGTCGCAAAATCACTTCAATAAGCCGTACCACACCAAATTCAGTGAGCAGTTTACCAAGCGCACCGGAGAGCACAGTAATTGCCATAATATACAAAACAGTTTCTATAAGGAGACTATACGCTGTGTTCATTAGCGTATTAAGCATATTTGGAAGCCCCATAACTCCTCCCATATAGCCAAAGACAAGAAAAAATATGGCAAGAAACACAAGTGCTTCCCATATTCTGCTGGTGAGAAAATCAACTTTCTTCATTTTTACAATTAATAAGTTAGGTCGAACAAACGAATAAAATTAAAGATACACACAGAACAGCATGAATTGTTTTCGTATCAGCAGGTATTTTCGATTAAGGTTCTTTGTTATTCCGTGTGTGTGCAAAGATAGAAAAAACAGTTACAAGAAGAATGAAATAATTCTAACAAAAAAAAGCTATCTGCAAAGAATTTATTTCTTTGCAGATAGCCATATACTCATCTCCCTGATCGGGATAAATTACAGTTCTCTCGATCCGTTTCCGATATTAACCGGATAGACCTTACAATCTTTTCCGTATTTCGATTTGAAACGTTCTTTTACCGTTGCAATAAACGGTTCGTAGAGCTCGTCTTTCACCAGGTTGATTGTACAACCTCCGAATCCACCACCCATAACACGTGATCCGGTTACGTTACACTCTTTTGCCACATCATTCAGGAAGTCAAGTTCCTCGCAGCTCACTTCGTAAAGTTTGCTCATTCCGTGGTGAGTTTCGTACATTTTCTGACCTACAGTCTCGTAATCATCTTTTTCAAGAGCATCACAAGCGTCAAGCAGACGTTTTACTTCACCGATCACATATTCAGCACGCATATAGTCTTCAGCAGAGATTTCAGCTTTCACCTCATTCAGCATTTCCATTGTAGCGTCACGAAGGAAATGAACCTCAGGATGTCTTTTCGCAATTGCAGCAACAGCTCTTTCGCAAGACTCGCGACGTTTGTTATAAGCCGATGAAGCCAGTTCGTGTTTCACTACAGAGTCAACCAAAACAAGTTTGTATCCCTGTGGATTAAACGGC
>JBOFDD010000095.1:0-3892 GCA_051646645.1 Bacteroidales bacterium
CTTCAGATTTACTGATGACTTCTTTCAGATTTGCGGTCACCCACAACACCCTTGTCATTCGCTAATGTTTCCTATCAACTCGGCACATACAGGAACTTACATCCTGCTATCTTAATACCATGCCCGACATACAAAAAAGAGGCTGACTAAACGTCAGCCTCTTTTTTTGCTTTATAATCATCCCAGTTTTTTAATCAAAAAGAAACCTGTACACCTACACGGATTCCGCTTTTATCAATATTAGGATGATCATGATAAGTTAAGCGCCATACATATTCGATACGAAATAGTTTAAGCAGATTGGTCACCCCTACAGATACTTCCATATAAGGAGTTCTGTTCATCCGATAGACACCTTCCGGAAAGACAAATAAGTCCTGATTATTCTGAGGTATATTCTTCTTACTTAGATCTCCGAACATACCCCTGAAAGTGACCACTTCTCTAAGCTTAAGCTTCTTTATTAAAGGCACATGATTAAGCAACCATCCACTCATATGATAAGTGACATCCCACGAAAAATACTGATCATTTATAAATTCTACCGGATTCATCAGTGAGTAAGATTGCGATTGAATCGTATAACTCAGATTCGTACTCGGAATAATAAGCAATGGGAATGGTACTTTATTCCACACCTTCCCTGCATTTAAGTACACACCTACAGACCCGAAAGCTGAAAGCCAGAAGCGTTTATCAAAACCTAGTTCTGTACGATTCAACGAATAATCAGATCCCAGAAAACCTTTAAAGGAAACGATATGAGATAAATAAAACACAGGCGCATCCCTCGTGATTCTTATCCGCTTATCCTTCATCTGATAGAATTTTTCACCAGGTGAATACCTGAACAAGACCTCGGCATCAGTCATTCGCAGCGTATTAACCGGATGCAAGGTGCTATCGGGCATTAACTGATTAAAATGAGCAAAGCGGGTAGCATACTGAGTCATATTCCGCAACTTTATCTGATACGAGAATCCTGAATAATACTCACGCTGATAGCTCAGCTCGCCTTTTCTTAAATAAACAAGCCTGTCATCGCCTTTTCGCCTGACTGACAAAAATATATTATCTTTATTCGCTCCACCACATTGCTGACCGAGCTGATTCACATCATACATATAAGAAGCACTTATCGAATGAACAGGGAATTCCCGCTGATGAAGCTTCTTATCTATAAAACTGTACTCCAGCATCCCTCTGTACTTTAGCTTATTGTCTCTAGTACCGTAAGCCAGATAACCTTCGCCAAACCAGTTTTTGCTAAGTGCTGTTGTCGTAATGCCTCCAAAACGGAAACGGGCACCTTCCAGCGAATTTCCACTGATGAAGGATGTTACGGGTCCAATATCAAACTTACTATTTTTCACTGAAGTAGGTATATATCCTTCTATAATCATCGCAAGTAACTTCTCCGAATAGTAATAAACAGGAACCTTGCGCATATCCCTGAGCATATTCTTTACATTATCTTCCTTACCTGCTGAAGTGATGTCTCTGTTTTGCACCCAATAAACAGAATCTCTGCTTCGTGCATTTTTGAGAGCAACCACAGGATTGGGTGTCTTGAAAATAGAATCAGCCGGTGATGAAAAGGATTGATCTGTATAGAGATTAATACGCCGTGTATAGAGGCTGGCTAATTTACCTGTCACCTTAAATTCGGCTGCCATATCATCACGTTTTAATATGCGGATACTATCGGGAGCACGGTCAAACTCCTGTTCTATAACAAGATTATTTACAAAGTTCAGATTGATTTTCCTGGGAACATTCAACACTGCCATTTTTACAAAATAGGTAGAATCAAGCATCACGTACAGATGTCCGGTAAATCCTAAGGATTCAGATTGCATAGGAACGAAACTCACATCGAGACATTTCACACCATCAACCATAACTGTGTCATTGAGATAGTATTTATAAAATCCCGGACCTATGGTTGATAGCGGACTAACAAAGCGGAGAAGGAACAATGAGATATCATTCTGATAAATATCAATTTCTTTAAATGTTTCAGCTGAAAAATTATCTACGCCATCACCTGACAAAACTTCATCCATCCCATTCTTGCGATATCCTTCAATCACCTTTCTCTTTATTTCAGGAGAGCGTTGAATATAATTATGTTCAACCATCTCTTTAACAGATAAAGGCAATATTGGTTTTTTAGAAATAACGGAAGTATCTACATAATTCTTCAGAAACTTGAATCGCCTGTAAACCCACTTATTCTGTTCTGTGCTATCAAAATTATTCAAGGCATACATTAATTTCTCGTATCTCCGAAAAGAGTAATAATCCTTTTCATACGGATCTTTCATCTTTTTCTTATCAATAATATGCTGAACGAACTCTACTGCCGGATTTCCTTTTCGTGTATATTTTTGTTTACCGGGATTCACAACAACTTCGTGCAGCTGATACTGAGAGGGAGCTAGCAGTACCTCTAAGCGTGTGTCTTTAATTTTTTTTACCGGAGACATAAACTCTTTATACCCGATACAGGAAACAACAAGCGTATCTCCGGAAAGTCGTTCTATCTGAAACTGTCCTTTATCATCCGTCATAGCTCCTGTAGTAGTACCTTTATAATAAACAGAAACATAAGGCATCGCTTCGCGTGTAGTTGAATCTCTCACAATGCCCAGTATTTGTTTCTTCTGAGCCGTAAGAGATAAAGGAGTCAGGAATAATACAAGAAGCAAAGGAAGCACCCCCTTCAGAAGTCTCCCTGAATCAAATTGATCATGTGATATATGGAATATGCTATTTTTATTCGTTAGGTTCATACACTTGTGAGTAGTATTTTGCTGAAGCAAAACAATATCAGGAAATTCGTTGTTTAGTGAATCAGTGAGATAAAAAGAAGCAAGTTGCTATTTAACTTGCCTCTTGACGTTTTATCTGGTAAAAACCAGGTTTGTTTCATCAGATAACAACTGATTGTATGTATATCCGTCATATTTAAACTTCTTCACAGCCTCCACTCCATCTATTTTATTACGAAGAATATATCCAATAAGTGCACCCTTTGCCGGTTGAGCATAGGCACGAATAGTCATATATTCATCTTTATCTTTCTTATAGTCTTTAAAATCGACATGGATAATTTTAGATTCAGATAATATCTCTGGTACGTCTACGGCTTTAATCACATTCAACGCCGTAAAATTAAGGATCAGATTTCCAGTTTCGCTTGCATCCTTCTTAAGAAGAGGTGTAATCTTAGGTTTCCAGAAATCGTAAAGATTACCATCTTCATAATGGAGTGAGAAATTAATCCGATATGCCTTAATCCGGTCAAGCGGATGCAAATAACCATATAGAGTAGAAATTATGCGCAAATGCTTAATGGCAAAATCAAGCTGATCAGCCGAAAGAGACATCGGATCAATCGCTTTATACACTTTCCCGGCATAAGCAAACAGAGCCGGCTTTTCAGGGGCAGATGAAAAATGCTGATACAAATCCAGCATCTCTCTGGCCATATGATCGTCTTCTTCCATAAAACGCGACATATCCTCCAGATCCATTCCCCTCATTCTCTCTGCAATCTTATCCGCATCCTCTTTAAACAAGGGTGCATTACTCTGCACATCCTTTTTCAGATGAGACAGATCCATCACGCGTGAAGGAGATATCAATAATAGCATAGCATCAATATTTTAATCGTTTATTCTACAACTAAAAACATGAACTACTGAAGAAAGTTCATTTCACACACGTCCGGTTATATCAATAAAAAAACGAGTAGGTAGGGGGATTACTCCCCCGCCCTCTCACACCACCGTGCATGCTCTCGCACACGGCGGTTTCTTTTAACTGTTTAACCTTGCGTGATTTAATGTGAGATTATACAACCCTTCCTCTTCAAACCATTTATTAT
>JBOFDD010000096.1:0-3852 GCA_051646645.1 Bacteroidales bacterium
CAAGCCTGTACTATGGGATAAATGAAATTTTATGCTAAAAATTTCCTGACCATATTACATGCAAGGATCAGACTCTTAGATTCATAAAAGTTTCATAGTATATAAAGCTCTGTGATATATTGGTATATACAATTCAATGTAAACGTGTTTTAAATTGATATATAAATATAGATTCAATTGAAAAATTAATGCAATTTTTATTTTACATACTATATACAATGGAGTTGCACATTCATCATGAACATTTTGAACCAAGATGGCAGAGGAGGCATATTCACGGATCGCATAATGGTTTACATCATAAACTACACGATCAGATAATGAGAAAATATGAACCGCGTAGATTTGTTAATCATAAAAAAAACCCGTATTTGGAGGATTTGCTTTTCAACAATCCTAGGATAAAGCCAAACCCAAATGAGGATTTGCTTTTTAACAATCCAAGGGAAAAGCCAAACTCAAATGATGATTTAGAACAAGTACTGAATTCTAGGCTTAACTTACCTGATTCCCTTTCCCCGCATGATATCTTTACTCGCCAACAAATACTAGATATCGGGAGGGAATATGCAACACAACTATCTGGAGATGTAGTAGGAGGCGGAATAACTGGATTTAACCTTGGTGGAGCCAATAGTCCTGAAAGTGCAGTTGCAAATCCTATTCACGATCCATTTGCTACGGTTATCCATGAGTTAGGTCCATTTGGAAGTAAATCTGCATTAAGTAAAAATATAATAAACTCAGAAGATCCAACTGTAAAACAAAGATCTCTTGAAAGCATTGATACCGTGCATGATGACACTTTAAAAGCTAACTTAGCGAAAAAACAACGATTAGAAGATGTTATTAGACGAAATACAGAACGTGCTCTTACTGATATGAAGGATATGATCAAGTCTAATGCATCTGCTGCTGCTCTTAAGGATCAACAGGTTGCTCAAATGAATGCTCAAGTGTTGGTTGAAAAATCAGAGGGTAAGCTAGATGCCATTGCTCCAGGAACTAACAAAACCTATAAGCAGTTAATAGAACAACAGCTAGAACTTGCAGAACATGCGGGTAGTCACGCAAGAAATCCGGATTTATACGAGCTTGAAGCGGCTGCTGAAAAAACAGGTAATCCTAGACCAACTATTGGTAAGGAGATAATAGATCAAGCTTTACGAGAGGAAATAAATAAAAATCTAAACTTTACAAAAGTCCTAAAAACAGAGGAAATAAAGAGAGAAGAAGAAATGAGAGAAAAAACAATTGCGATAGCTTTGCAATTACAAGAAGAAAAAACTCGAATCGATGCCGAGAAAATTGAAGCTGTCAGAAGAGCAAAGATAGAAGAACAAGCAGTTGAAATCGCTGATGCCAATGCTAACTATAAACAGGCTAAAATTCAAGAAGTTGACAATAAATTAAGGGATAGTGAATTGATAGCTGCGAAAGGACTAACGGTTGTGCAGGCGAAGAAAGAAAGCCAGGATCTGAAGGATGCAGAATCTGCTGCAAATAAAAGAAACGAAGCAGTTATTGTACGAAACTCAGATAAAAATAGTTCTTTGAACTCAGCTCTAACGAACGAAATGAAACAGGCTGTAGGGAAACAAGAAGATTTAACAGCGAAATTGGGTGAAAGCGATGCGGCTGCTAAAAGGCTTCAATCTGCTAATAATCAATTAATTGCTAATGTGATGTCAAATACAGGAATTAATATGCAAAAGTCTGGAGAGGCCTTGGCAGCATCTATTGATGGGTCGATTTTAGCATCTTCTATGAATGCAACGAAAGATGAAGTAGCCTCTACAGGTGAAAAGGCTTTGGGACAAAATGCGATAGCAAGGGGAATCGAACTTTCACAAGCTGCTCAGGGTGAAAAGGAAATAGCCAAAGAAACAAGAGCAAGAGGAGGTGATCTTAATAGTGCCAAGGAAAAAGAGAAATCTTTAGCTAAATCGTCCAGATCGACTCCTGTAAAATCAGAATATGAAGAGAACCCTTCTCTCGCGTTCAATGAAGCAACTAAATTTAACACGGCTGTTATATACAAAAAAGAACCTAAATATGATGGTAGGGCGGGCTCTTTCAAAGGATATCCTGAAGCAGGCGCAGATTCTCGTGATAACAACGCTTTTAAACCTAAAAAAGCGAATAAGGAGGATGAAAAGGCACAGTCTGTTGCAGATGCTATGGGTATCATAGGTACTATACCTGATGATACTGACACAATTGACCTTAAAAATTCAACACTTGAATTCCCTGTAAAAACATTTATACCTGTCAAGGCTCAGAATAATGCAGAAGCAGGTGCCCTTGCAGCACAGGAAAAAATTAAAGATAACATTAGGGGCAAAATAACCGATAAGAAAATAGACTCTCCTTTGAATGTATTGAAAGGCTCAGATGGATATATGAACGTACCTGAAAATGCTAAAAATATAAATGTAGATGAAGGTAAAGTCTATTTTACAGAAGCTGCAGTCAGTGCAATGGAAAAGGCTGGGGATGATATGAGTAAGTTGGAGCATCACATTAACACAGGAGAACGAACTAATATGGGAATAGGATTGGGTTATTATGTTGCTGATGCCAGTGGTATGAGTTTTGATATGCCTTCTCCAAGCAATCCCAATCCACCAGCTCTTCTTTCGGGTAAGAAAGGTGTAATTGACGTATCCCACGCTGATGTGATGGATATAAGAAAAGGCGAGCTCAAATTAGATAAATGGGAAAATTATTCAACAAAAATAAGACCGAAGATAAATCAGAACAAGCAAGCTATTTTGCATGAAAATATCTCGGAATGTATTCTTACAGATGATTGTGTAAGACAGGCTTTAAATGAAGCGGATGCAATTTATAACACGAAAAGTGAAATTATAACTAACCCTGACGGTACCTCATACATTAAAGTAACACCTTTATTCGGTGTTTCTGAGCAAATAACATATGATGAAGCTGTCTTCAATCTTGACAAAATTAAAAAAACCTGTATTGCAAGCCAAGGTCAGATGGGTATATCTCAAATGCAAGAAAAGGAAACGAATGTTGAAGATGCAAGCTATGAAAACAAATCGTTCAATGTAGGACAGAAATCGATGGAGGAAATTGCAACCAAAGAAACAGTGTTTGCTGAGAATGTATTAAAAGAGGCGTCTGCCAATGCCAAGACTCATAAGGTTGTGGCAATGGAAAATGCATTTGACAAACATGCTTATTCATCGAAGAAAGCCATTATTGCTCAAGGATCAGAAGCTATAGTGAAAAAAGATGGAAAAGAGGCTGCAGAGAATGTATTGAATGATGAAATAAAAACCGAACTTGCAAAGGAAAGTAAGGAAATGAAAAAAGAGTACAGTGATGGGGTAAAGAAAGGGGAAATCGTGGAGAGTAAACAAGATGAAGCGGGTCTGAAGACAGCATCCAGGATTAAAGAAGAAATGCTTAAAAACTCATTGGAAATGTCTTCTAAACTACACATTTTAGAAGAAGAATATTTAATGCTGATGAAAAAAGTTTCAATGAGTACAATCAGTTCAATGTATTCGTTTTTTAGAAATTCTACAAACGATGAATTCCGCACAAAGTTTGAAGAATCCATGGTAGAATTACGAACTATCTTTGGAGCCAATGCTGAAAGTTTCGAGAAATTTATGTTCCAAACCATTTCTAATATAACAGGTTATCCTGATCCAAACGAAAAGGTTCTTATATGTAAAAAAACAACATATGTTCCAAAATTAGTAAAGATTTATCACTATAATGGCAAAAACTCCGAGGTAATGGTAAAAGAACACAAACAAGTTCCTGTCACACGCATAATACAAATACCAATACAAAACATTTTCAAATCTGATAAAA
>JBOFDD010000097.1:0-5802 GCA_051646645.1 Bacteroidales bacterium
ATCACCCAAAGGCCAGTCTTCAGAATTATCACCTACAGGCTCTGTTTCATCCGGATGCTGATTTTCAGGTTGAACATTCTCGTTTTTCATATTCAGACTGATAATTTCATCTGTACGTGAAATCCACGGACGTTTACCAAAAATCTCTTCAAGGTCTTCTTTGTAGATAACCTCGCGTTCGATAAGCAGGTTCGACAGTTTCTCGTGACCATCTTTGTGCTCATGCAACATCTGTTTTGCACGTGCGTACTGTTCGGCAATCATACGTGCCACCTCTTCGTCGATGATTTTTGCAGTCTCATCACTGTAAGGTTTCGTAAATCCGTATTCAGATGAAGATGAATCGTAATAAGAAATGTTCGGCAACTTGTCGCTCATACCGTAGAACGTAACCATAGCAATTGCTTGTTTCGTCGCACGTTCCAGGTCGTTACCCGCACCTGATGAGATACGTCCTAAGAATACCTCTTCAGCAGCACGTCCGCCTAAGATGGCACACATCTGATCCAGCATCTGTTCTTTTGTTTCGATCTGACGCTCTTCAGGGATATACCATGCAGCACCAAGAGCACGTCCGCGCGGAACGATAGTTACTTTTACCAACGGATTGGCAAATTCAAGGAACCAGCTCAGTGTAGCGTGACCGGCTTCGTGAATGGCAATTGATTTTTTCTCCGCGATAGTGGTGATTTTTGATTTTTTCTCCAGACCACCAATAATACGGTCAACCGCATCCATAAAGTCCTGACGTGTTACAAAGTTTTTATTGTGACGGGCAGCAATCAGAGCAGCCTCATTACATACGTTTGCGATGTCGGCACCCGAGAATCCCGGAGTTTGACGGGCAAGGAAATCAATATCAACCGAATTGTCGATTTTCAACGGACGAAGGTGTACGGCAAATATCTCTTTACGGTCATTCAGCTCAGGAAGATCAACCGTGATCTGGCGGTCAAAACGACCGGCACGAAGCAAGGCTTTATCCAGAATGTCAACACGGTTAGTCGCAGCAAGGATAATAACACCGCTGTTTGATCCGAAACCATCCATCTCAGTTAATAACTGATTCAGTGTGTTTTCGCGTTCGTCATTACCACCCATGCTCGGGTTTTTACCACGTGCACGACCTACAGCATCAATCTCGTCAATAAACACGATACATGGCGCTTTTTCTTTTGCCTGGCGGAACAAGTCACGAACACGTGAAGCACCAACCCCTACGAACATCTCTACGAAATCAGAACCTGAAAGAGAGAAGAACGGTACGTTAGCTTCGCCGGCAACAGCTTTAGCCAATAACGTTTTACCTGTACCCGGAGGGCCTACAAGAAGTGCACCTTTAGGGATTTTACCACCCAGTTCGGTGTATTTCGAAGGGTTTTTAAGGAAAGCGACAATCTCTTCGATCTCTTCTTTCGCTTCGCTCAGACCGGCAACATCTTTGAAGGTAACTTTAGTTCCCGGATTATCTTTATCGAAAACCTGAGCTTTAGCTTTACCCACGCTGAAGACGCCGCCTCCGCCTCCGCCTCCACCGCCGGACATCCGGCGCATAAGGAAGAACCAGAATACACCAAGGAGTATAAACGGACCAAAGTTAAACAGGAAAGTAGTGAACATGCCACCACCGTCTTCGTATTTCACGGGAACGTCAAACTTATACGAGTTTTTCCATTCTGTCTGAGCTTTGTCGAATGCATCGACAGAAGGGATGTTTACAGTTACAACTGCATTTTTACCTACTTTATCAGCAGGTTTTCCAAATACGGTTTGTATGGATGAGTCTTTTATTGTTGCTTCAGCTACTTTCTTTTCGCGGTAAACAGTGATCTCTTTGATAGCATCGTCTTTTACATACGATTCGAACTGTGTCCAGTTAACCTCTTTAGCAACGCTTCCTTCTGAGAAGAAGTAAAGTCCGATCAAAGCAACCGCAAGCACTGTGTAGATCCAGTACGGATTGAATTTGATTTGGGGTACCTTCCTTTTGTTGTCGTTAGGCGATTTATTAATCATATTATTTTTGTTATATACGTTTTCAATTGATTATATGAATGATCGGGTCATTCGTCTCTTTTTTTGTTCTTAACTTTCAAATTTAATCTAAATTGGGAATATCAGTCCGGACAGCGTCTTCCCATAATTCTTCGATCTGATAGAAATTGCGGAAATCGGGAACAAAGACGTGTACTAAAACAGAGCCATAATCCAACACTACCCACTGACACTGGGAAAATCCGTCAACTGCATAAGGTTTTTCGTTTAACTCTTCGCGGACAACATCCCGAATGTTTTCTCCGATAGCTCTGACCTGAGTAGTTGAATCGCCCTGACAAATGACAAAATGTCGGTAAGGAGCAGACGGAATGTGATTTAAATCAATAGTTGTGATATCATATCCCTTTTTATCTTGTATTGCTTCAACAATTTTATTAATTAGTAACTGATTTTCCTCCATGTTTTCTTTTTAGGTTATTTGCCTTTAATTCTACAAAATCTATTCCAAAACGAGTTGGGAAATTCTGATTTTACAAAGTAAACACAAAATTCAACTAAATAGTTTGTTCGAAAGGCAAAGATACCCGACTTTTCGAAATATCAACATTATTCAGCCAACAATTAATCCAATGGCTAATAACATTGCACCAATCTTTTCTGTCATTCAGACATGAAATATACAAAAATCCGGAACCTCCTGATTCAAAAAAAGATTTTTTAGCTTCTTCTTTGATTTCATGCAAGGTTTCCAGACAATCTACCGGGAAGGAGGGGGTGATGACTGCCACTTTTGTTGTTCCCTCTGCAGGAAGTTGTGTGATTCGTTCGCTCAGGTAGGGCTTTAGCCATTCTCCTTTGCCTAAACGAGACTGAAAGGCGACTTCTGTTTTCTCTTTCTCATATCCGGCAGACTGACAAATCTGTACGGTTTGCTGATAGCACTGATAGCGGTAGCAGCTCAGATGGGCTTTGTCTTTCCATAAACAACCGGTCCATTTCGCATTGCATTTTTTTGCCAGAGCTCCCGGACAGGGCAGATGAGTGATGGGTATGCCGTGATAGGTGAAAAGAAGTTTATCGTATTCCGTGTCCGTTGTCAGCGTTTCGTTTATTTCGTTGATCAGGCAGGATTGATAATCTTTGTTATCATAAAACGAATCGATGAAGGAGTAGTTTGCTTCGGGGTAATGGTGTTTTATGGCTTTTGTTATTGCTTTTCGGGCAGAACAGACCGTAGAGCCGGTAGTCTGAGGGTAGAGAAGAATAAAGAGCATCTCAGTAATTCCTCTGTCTTTCAGATCAGATAATGCCTGATTTATGTCGGGTTGTCCGTAGCGCATAGCCTGCGTGATAAAGACCTGTTCGGGGTCAGTCTGTTCTGTCAGTTTCAAAGCAAGACGATTCTGATAAACTTTCAGCGGAGCTCCTTCAGTACTCCATACAGCCTGATACAAAGATGCTGTGTGGCTTTTACGGAATGGCACAATAATGCCGTTCACCAGCATATAACGAAATAGATACGGCATGCGCATAACATCGCCGTCCATCAGAAACTGACGAAGATAGGATGCTGCCGAATTTATGTCAGGAGCATCGGGACTTCCTATATTTACAAGTACGACACCTTTCATTTTTTGAAGTAATGAGGTATATATTTAAACGCTGTAAGCGTAAGTGCACCACCGAGTCCGATATAAAAAAAGGATATAAAGAAATCGGGCAAAAGATTGAGGTAGCGCACTGTTACGCCGAGCGTAATCATAAATGACATAATAATATATCCTTTTTTATCCATAAACAGCCAGATATGCACGCGGTCGTCATCAAGCTGTTCGATTCGTGATACGTTTTCTCTTACAATACGTGCGAAGATAAACTGAAAAAAAAGGAAGAAAATAATCAGAATAAGCGTCAGAAAAACAAAGAGTCGCGATTCAGGATCGTGCATAACATCCACCCCGATGCGAACAACGTTCACACCGGCTATCAGCCAGAATAGTCCGGCTAAAAGGTAGAGTATATTCTTCTTTACTTTCATACATTAAACTTTCTGATATATTGAGCTATTCTTCCGGCATTAGTGTAGCCCTGACGGATGCGGTCGGGCATTCCGATACCTCCGCAGATATTACCTGCTACAAATAATCCCGGATAATTTGTTTCTATTTTTTCTATTGCATTGAATCGCTCTCCGCTGTCTGCTTCGTATTGCGGAATTGCTTTTTCGTGGCGTGATATGTTGAATAGTTCAAACGGATAATCCAGCGGAAGTCCGATAACGGCATGCAGCTCATTACGTACTAACTCTTCTAATTCGCTGTCTGAATAATTAAACAGATCCATCCGCTTTATTCCACCGATGAAGATAGAGTAAAGAGTTTTGTCTTCGGTTGTCCGTTCACTGAAGCAGGCAGTTGGGAAAAGCACGCCTAACACTTCACGCTTTTCAACCGAAGGCATTAATGCGCCGAAGGCATTCACGTGGTATTTGTTTCCGTGGTTGATACCCACGCTTACCTGAATAACTCCTGCATAACGAAGTCGTTCGATTGGAGTCATCAGTTCTCCGGGTACAAACGGAAGCAGATGCGCCAGCTCATAAGAGCCTACCGTGCTGACCACACTCTTTGAATGAATACGCTTTACTTCTCCGTTCTGAGTGAAATTGCATATCCACAGCGGTTGCATGGTGAACAGCTGCGTCTTTTGAGCAGAGAGAAAGAACGTAACCTGATCTTTATAGGTGGTACGCAGTTCCCGTTCCATGCTGTGAATGAGCTCTTCGAGTCCGCCATGGACAGAGAATACCTCCTTTGTAACCTGTTTTTCTTTATCTGTTTTAGGTTCTTTTGCTTTCTTTACAGCTCCTTTGATAAACCCTCCGTAGTTCTGTTCGAGGTTATATAGTTTAGGTAAAGCATAGCGCGTTACCAATAGCTCCGGATTGCCGGCATAGATACCTGAAATAAACGGATCAACCGCATAGTTTACAAAGGACTTGCCCAGACGGCGACGGGCAATACCTGCCACTGATTCATCCGGATTGGTGCCTTTCGCACGTAAAGGTTCGAGCAAAATACGGAATTTGTCGGACCAGCTGAACAGAGGCGTTTTAATTCCTCCGATCAAACCGGCAGGCAGAGCATGAAGCTTTCCTTTCTTGTAGATGAGCCTCTTCTTAGCTTCGGGCCTTGCGATCTCGGCACAACAGTCCGGTAATTGATTGAAGAGGTCAATTACTTCATAATTCGAAAGTACTCCGGTGTTAGGCCCTGTTTCAAACGTATAGCCATTTTGCCGTTTGGTCTCTATTTGTCCGCCGGTTCTCTGAGCCTTCTCGACGATGGCTACGCAGAGTCCCTTCCGTACAAGTTGCAATGCAGTAGTCAGTCCGGTCAGTCCGGCACCGATTACAACCGCATCATATAGTTGCTCGTGTTTCATAATTTATATCGGTTTAGAAAACCGGTTTTGATTGCCTTCTTTCATGAGCGGATCAAAAGCCGCTGCAATGTTTCGGGTGAATATTTTACCCGAATCAGTCGTGAAGATTCCCGATTCGTTTATTGTTACCAGTCCGTCTTTTTCAAACTCACTAAGCAGATCAGGTGTATAGCCCAACCATTGCTGAACTTCACTCACGGAAGTATTGTACAAAGAAGCAAGTTCTTCCCATACCAGAGACTCGTTGCACATGATCAGTGTGATCGTGTCGCGTACAACCTGCTCCTTAAAGCTGAGTTTATATCCTTTGCGTACGACATCAAAGCTTGAATCCATTGCCTCAATGTACTCCTCAATGCT
>JBOFDD010000098.1:0-3948 GCA_051646645.1 Bacteroidales bacterium
ACTTGACGACTTACGGCTCCAAAGTTAAGCAAAGTTTCTGATTTTACACACAACAAATTTTCTTTAACTTCATTTGAGTATGCAATTATTCCACCTTTAAAATACGCTGAACTCCCTGAAATAGCCGTAGTTTGGTGTGCTATGTACCCTCCTGTACAACTTTCTGCTGTAGCAAAAGTTAACTTTTTTTGTTTTAGTATTTTGCCAATATAGGCTCCAATCGGGAGATCTTCGTCCTCGAACAGAGCGTTACTTAATAACTGCTTTAGTTTGAGCGCTTCACCTTCGAGCAGTGCTATCCCGGTATCTTTATTCCCTTTTCCGCGGTAAGTCAGCCTGAGTCTTACTATCCCCGGAGAGGGCAGATAAGCTAATGATAGTTTCTTGTCCAGTGCATTTTCCCACCCGGCTATAAATTCGGCAAGACCTGATTCGGTAAAATCTTTTATCAGGAAGGTACGGTGAAGAATTACATCATCGGGCTGAAACCGTTGTTGTAGTCTCGGGATGATTTCTTCGCTCATTACCCATTTCATTTCTGTGGGAACTCCGGGCATAGAAACAAATACTTTATTATCTTTTTCTATCCAGGATACAGGAGCAGTGCCTTTTTTATTTTGTATGATAGTTGCTCCATCTAAAACCATTGCCTGAGTGCGGCTTAGTTCGTTTACTTCGCGGCCTCTGGCATGGAAGATGCGCTCTACATTATTATATGAATCCTGATCAAAGCGAAGCTGCATTCCAAAAAAATCGCTTAGTACTTGTTTGGTTTTATCGTCTTTAGTTGGTCCGATTCCACCGGTAATAAGAATAATATCTGAACGTTCGCCAGCTTCATGAAGAATCCGGAGCATATCTTCTTTGTCGTCTCCGACAGAAGTTATGCGGAATAATTCTATTCCTGTTTTATTCAGTTCTTTGCCGATCCATGCGGAGTTTGTGTCGATGACCTGTCCGATCAGCAACTCGTCTCCTATTGTGATGACTTCTGCTTTCATACCTGATTTAGTTTATGAACTACCATCTGTAGGTGAATCCCAGACTCAGGAATTCTTTCCATTGAAAGAAGGTGTCGTTTTCATCCTTCAACTTTCTGTGGTCGTCGTATCTTACAATGAAGAAAAGACGTGTAGAGAAATAACGATTCAGGATGAAGGTTGTTGAGTTTTCCCATTCTGATTCAATGTTTGAATAGGTTGTAAAGTAATAAAAGCGACTTTCCCATAATATGTTTTTAATAATAGGATAGCTGATATTTGCTTTTACCATCGAACCGATCTGGTTTAATGTTTTCTTTCCACTTTCTATACCAAAACGCGTCACATCTACTTTTTCGTCTATAGCCGCAAGTTTAAGGCTATACGTTATAGGTGCGATAAATACAGACAGGTTCTGGATATTCGGACTGTCGAATTTTGTTTTAAAGTCCATACCCAAACTGAAATACATTTCAGCAGGAGTAAGGATGGATGAAAGCATCTCTTTCGAGTTTGCTTTGTATGAATTGAAGAGTTTTGTTTTGAATTCGAAAGATGCAGTATAGTACCACTTACTGAATGCTTTATAACCAAACTTGGAATTCAGGCGAAACTGGTCGTCGCTCACTTTAAACATTCGCATTGTGTCGCTCGGTGTCGAAAAGAATCCGGCGCGCCAGTCTACCTCATTGTCAAACTGAATGTTTTTAGCATCGCGGTATTCAAACTTCCAGTTAAAGGTAGACAACAAGGATATGTTGCTTTCTCCTCCCTGATGCCAGTTGTCTGAGATGTAGTTTTGTGTAAATTGAACATTCGCAACCGAAAAACTTTTCCAGAATGACTGTTTCTCCTGTACGCCTTTTATTCCATTTGGACTGCTTGGTAATTTGATCTCTTCGGGAGAAAACAAAGTCGGAAGTGTTGTTTTTGCAGCATCCTTTTCGATCTGTTCAATTTCTTTTTTACTTGGCAAACGATTGATGTAATAGCGCGTCACATATGGGTTTTTTACAGCGGCATAAAGCTTGGCCTGCTCTCTGAGAGAGTCCAGAGTGATACTTTTGGTCAGCCACGACTTATCCAGATAAAGCTCGCATGCTCCGAATTCTTTAATTTCTTCACGTTTAAGCAACTTCATGTTACGGGGTAATACCTCTCCCTTAAATAATAAAGGCATGAAGATCGTGTTTACCGGAATTGTGTCTGGTCTTTGCAGTTCATACATCGCATGTTGCTGATTTGGCAACGTGAGGAACTGCATTAAACCGGACTGTTGCGGAAAAATAGTTATTGTGCTCAGGAAACCTATAAAGGTTATTAAAAATCTTAACTTCATTACTGTATATCAAAATTTTAATTTGAAACAAAGGTAGTGAATATAAGAATATGCAAAGATATTTTTCTCCTAAAATAAAATAAGAGAGAAGCCTTTTCGAAAAGACTCCTCTCTTAATATTATATATCTAATTAAAGATAATATTTTTAATCGAATTAAAGAACTCCGATTTCAGTAAGTACATTGTTTGTTGCACGAACTGCTGCAGCGCTCTTCTCGAACAATGCTTTTTCTTCGTCATTCAATGAGATTTCCAATACTTTCTCAACACCATTGCGTCCGATAACAGCAGGAACACCGATACAAATATCGTTTTGTCCGTACTCTCCTTCAAGAAGAACACATGATACGATAACTTTTTTCTGATCGCGAAGGATTGATTCAACTACTGCTGCAGATGCTGCACCCGGAGCCATCCATGCAGATGTTCCAAGAAGACCTGTCAAAGTAGCACCACCTACCATAGTGTCAGCAGCAACTTTGTTCAAAGTTGCTGCGTCAGCAAACTCAGTTACAGGGATACCTTTGTAAGTAGCCAGACGAGTCAATGGGATCATTGTAGTGTCACCGTGACCACCGATTACCATACCTTCGATTTCGTTGATGTTAGCATTAAGCGCTTTGCTTAAATAACATTTGAAACGAGAGCTATCCAAAGCACCACCCATACCAAAGATTTGGTTTTTAGGAAGTCCTGTTGATTTAAGAGCCAAATATGTCATTGGATCCATTGGGTTAGAAACGATTAGGATGATCGCTTTTGGAGAGTGAACAAGGATTTGTTCAACTACGCTTTTTACGATACCTGCGTTCACACCGATCAACTCTTCGCGAGTCATACCAGGTTTACGTGGAAGACCAGATGTAATCACTACTACGTCTGAACCTGCTGTTGCAGCATAATCATTTGTAACACCAGTGATTTTTGTATCAAAATCTAATAATGTAGAAGTTTGGAAAATGTCTAATACTTTTCCTTCTGCGAATCCTTCTTTGATATCAAGAAGAACTACTTCACTTGCAATTTCTCTAACTGCTAATACGTTTGCACAAGTAGCACCTACGTTACCTGCACCTACAACGGTTACTTTTGCCATAATAATTTAAATAATAGAAATTAAATAGTCATTTAAATCTATCGCAAAAATAGCAAAAAGATATAAGTACACAACAAAAAAACACAAAAGCATAATCGTTCAGGATATTAAAAAAAACAAACGAACACGAAAGACTTCTTTTTAGCTTGACGGAACGCTTGCTGTCCGGATTTTATTTATCCGGGAAATAATATTCCTAAAACCAGTTTATTCGTTTTTCGACAAACTCCGATTTACCAGGCAAGTTCCGATTTACTTTCAAGAACTTGCATTTCTATCATACTACCGAAATATCAGTCTATATTATACCGAAATTTTGTTTATCGAGATAAACAAAATACCCATTGCTAAAAACAGGCTGAAAGACTATTTCTACAGCTCAAAGTCTTAACGAATGTTATTCGTTCACCAAATTAGGGCATTATGAAAAATAATCAGCCTTCCACTTGCAATCGCCTCTTCCAGGCATTATTTTTAAGCTCAGCAAAGTAAAATTTCTGAGCTATATTTTATAACACAAAGCACGGCGGTC
>JBOFDD010000099.1:0-3210 GCA_051646645.1 Bacteroidales bacterium
TATAAGATAAGAATTCCATTTAGCGGGAACGGTTCATTCGAAACGGTGTACAGGTCATCATCGGAGACGTCGTGTATGACGTCTCTACAGCGCTGCCTCTAAACCCCTTATTGCCTTTCAGCGCTCTTCAAACCCCGAATGGCCACCAGGCGTCCCTACAAAAAACAACTCAACAAAAAAGCGAAGCTTTTGCTCAACGTATCAACAAATCAACCGTGTTAATCATGAAAGATCTATGGATGTATCTTCTATCCTCGGGCTTTATTGCCTCTTTGTTAACCTGGCTGGTAAACCGGAAACGGGAAAGGCTGAAGGATATCAAAGAAGAACACTCGGTTTACAGGGAGCTTTACGAAGATTTGAAGGTGATAATTGAAAAACAACGAATGGAATATGGAAAACTATGGCGAAAGGTTTACCGCATGGAGAAGGCGATGGAGGAAATTCACCGTTGCAGGCACAGGAAGCATTGTCCTTTGCTTCGGAAGTTGTCTTTCGGCGAAGAAATCGGAACGGACAGAGCGACTGGTGGAGACAGAGCGGATCGAACAAGAGGTGATCCTGCTGCCGGCTTCGGAACGGATAATCGTGGACCCTGAATTGCTGATCAGAATGCCTGAGTCGGGGAGCAAACCACAAAAAGAGGGATTGTCTGTACGAAAACGGAAGGATGGTTTGATTGAGATTGAACACCGGAGCGACACAGTGAGAGTGAGTGATGTGATGAAAAGTAAAGTGGAGCTATCGGATGTGGTGGTAGATAAAAAGATAAAACGCAACTCGTTTTGGACAGGAGCATTGGTTCTGTTCCTGGTGACGGTACTGATGCTGACTGTCAGGAAATAACAAAGCGCTGATACCTTCTCCGGCATCAGCGCTTTTTTTTTATTTATCGCTTAAATGTACATAATCACTGCGAGACTTGATACTCCGATGATTACCCATAGTGCTACCCCGAGAACCAATGGTTTGATCCCTACTTCCCGGATCACACCTAAAGAAAGGCCTGAACCAATCAGGAACAGAGTTACGGTTAATGCCTTTTTAGAAACAAACCCGATCACATCGTTAAGCATTTGCGGAAGCGGTGCGTAGGTGTTCAGAATCATTGCAAGAACGAAAAACAGAATGAACCATGGAATGGAGATTTTCTGATCTTTTGCTTTGAAGATATAGGAAGTAACCAATGCCATTGGGATGATCCATAATGCACGGGTAAGTTTCACCGTCGTTGCTACCTGAAGTGCTTCCGGTCCGTAAACTTCGCCGGCACCAACTACTGAGCTGGTATCGTGAATGGCGATAGCCGCCCATGTACCGAACTGCTGCTGTGTCATATCCAGCCAGTGACCGATCGGCGGGAAAATAAACAAGGCAATTGCATTGAGAATGAAAACTGTACCTAAAGCTACTGAAATGGTATGCTCTTTTGCATTCATAACCGGAGCGGTAGCTGCAATGGCACTACCACCGCAGATGGCTGTACCGGCAGAAATAAGATAACCTGTCTTTTCGTCGATCTTCATTTTCTTTGTCATGAAAACACCTAACAGCATCACTCCGATAACGGATACGATGGTAAACACAATCCCGTCTTTACCTGCTGCAAGCGATGCCTGAAGATTCATCCCGAATCCTAACCCGACAACGGCATATTGCAGAAGCATTTTTGATGCTTTCTTACTCTGTTTCGAGTATGGATTACCAATAACGATTGCGAACACTAATCCTGAAAACAGAGCTATAGGCGGTGTTACGAATGGAAATAGGCAAAGAATAAGTAATAGAATAAATAACGGTTTGCTGAACCGTTTAAGCGTAAGTACTATTTGTTCCATATAAAAAGTGGATAGATTAATATTATTTCCGGTAAGGATCTTGATAATTACCGGTATATGTTTCTTTTTCGTGATGCAAAAGTAAGCAGAAAAGCAGTAACTCAGATATCACATTTGCGTATAGCCTATAACTCACGTTTATACGACTCGGCATAACGGATAAAAAGTTGTTCGTTTTTAGATGCAAATCCTTGCTTCTGCACGAAATAAAAAAAGCGTTCTAAGTCGAGTTCAGGACAATCTATAATCTTGAAGTCTCCATTTTTAAGTTCACGCAGAATGGAACGTATAGACACAACACTTATAGCATTTCCCGAAGAGAGAAAAGTCTTGATGCTTTCCGTATTTCCTAATGTCAGAATAAGGTTAAGTGAGGATATCTTCATTTGATGAGCTTCTAAAGCTCTGGATAACACCTGCATGGTACCGCTTCCGTATTCGCGTAATACGACAGGCAGTTTGCAGAATTCATCGACCGTGATCTCCTCAAGAGATGCATATTTACTCTTTGTATGAGTGACGATCACCAGTTCGTCTTTGATATAGGGCGAATAATTCACACCGGATTCGAAGTGTTCACCTTCAACGATGCCCAGATCGATCTGTCCGTTCAGCAGAGCTTTTTCGATCTCCTGAGTATTTCCGCTGAGAAGCGAAAGCTTGATATCGGGAAATTTCTTCAGAAAGCCTCCGATAATAGAAGGAATAACATACTGAGAGATGGTGGAACTTGCTCCGAGACGTAGTTCGCCCTCGTAAGTCTGGGTAAGGAGATTCATTTCAAAAGCCAGCTCCTTGTAAGCATCGAGAATACGAATGGCATGTTCGCGCAACACCTCGCCCTCATGGGTAAGCTGAATCTGACTGCCGATGCGGTCAAACAACCGAACCTTATATTGTTCTTCGAGTTCGTGAATGTGTTTGCTGATAGCCGGCTGAGAAAGATACAATTCTTTTGCTGCCTTCGTAAAGCTCATGTTCTTAGCAACAGAGACAAATACTCTTAATCTGAAATCGCCCATATTTGTATAAATGAAGTTAACCTATCGACTGCAAAGGTAGAAAACTACTCCTTGCAATCGATAGGTTATTATGGCAAATGTCAGGATTATAAGTTCGGATTAACTTTATTCCAGTCTTCAATCGGTGGGATAATACCCATGTCGATAACTTCATTACGAAGTTTACAAAGGTGATAGTAGCTCTGACGAAGAGCTTCTACTTCTTCAGGAGTTCCTTTAACCGGTTTGTAAGTTACACCGTCTTTTGTGATTTCAGTTTCCATAGCCATCATGATGTGAGAGAACTCACCGTCTTTCACATACACACCAGCAGGCCAGCGGAAAGCAGCTCCGCCCATTTCTGCACGGAT
>JBOFDD010000100.1:0-6354 GCA_051646645.1 Bacteroidales bacterium
AATCCGCACAGGCAAAACTGCATTAGGGTGCACCTGACGCTTGAATTCATTAAACATATTCTTTGTCAGCACAAGCACCCGAACAAGTTTCATCCCTCCGCTGGTAGAACCTGCTGATCCTCCGGGAAGCATAATAATAAGCATCAGTACCCAGAAGAATGTTCCCCACGGAATAAAGTCTGCTGTTGCAAATCCGGTTGTTGTAAGCAGCGATACAACCTGAAAGAGAGCTACACGGAATGTAGGCTCGAAGTCCTTCATAATTCCGGTTGCCATCAGTCCGATAACAATAATGATGGTTGTAACCATCACAACGGAACCGTAAAAACGAAACTCTTCATCTTTTACTACGCGTTTCACATTTCCTTTGAGGAAGAAGTAAACGAGTGTAAAGTTTGTACCTGCGATGAACATAAATACGGTAATGACATACTCGACATAAGCCGAGTCCCAATAAGCAATACTTGCCTGTTTGGTAGAGAATCCACCCGTAGCCATTGTTGTAAATGCATGACAAACCGAATCGAACAGATTCATTGGTCCGGCAGCGAGCATAGCTGCACAGGCTATGGTTATGATCAGATACATACCCCAGAGGCGTTTTGCCGTCTGATCAATTCGAGGACTTAACTTGTCGTGAGTAAGCCCCGGAGCTTCAGAATTAAACAACTGAACACCGCCGGCAACGCCAAGACGGGGAAGCAGAGCCAGAGTAAAAACGATTACTCCCATCCCTCCTAACCATTGGATAATACTGCGCCAGAACAAAATACCATGAGGCAAACTGTCTATATCATTAAGTATACTGGCTCCGGTGGTTGTAAACCCCGACATCGTTTCAAAGAAAGCATCCGTAACGGATGATATTGAACGACTCAGAATAAAGGGTAGCATTCCGAATACCGACAGGGCAATCCAGGAGAATGATACAATAAAAAATCCCTCTCTTCTGTGCAAATCTTTGTCATGGTTATGACAGGACCAGATGAGTAAGCCTCCGAATACTAAAGTAGCAAGAAGAGACATTACAAAAGCAGGCACATCATGCTCACCATATATCAAAGCTACAATCGTTGAAATAAGCAGAAATGTCGACTCAATTATCAGTAATATACCTATAATATATCCGACAAATTTCCAGTTAAAAGGTTTCATATAAATGTGTATCGGTTAGAACTAAATCGTTCCGTATCAGCTCATACGGTTTTTATAATCTTCATAACCAAATTCACGATAGATGTTTAACGTATTATCTTTTGTCCAAAGTGCAATAGACGGATGGTGAATACCATTAAACATCGAAGTTTTGACGATTGTATAGTGAATCATATCTTCGAAAACAATACGATCACCTACTTTCAGAGGCTCGTCAAAAGACCAGTCGCCCATAAAGTCGCCGCTCAGACAACTGTTCCCGCCAAAACGATAGGTTGGTTTCCCTTCCACAGGTTCCTGATGAGCATTACGGATCACCGGCTTGTAAGGCATTTCAAGACAATCCGGCATATGGCATGTGAAAGATACATCCAGAATAGCTGTTTTTATTCCTTTGTTCTCAACAATATCAACTACGCTTGCGGCAAGCACGCCTGTTTGCCATGCGAAAGCACTACCCGGCTCCATGATGATCTCCAGATGCGGGAATTTCGATTTGAAATTTTTAAGCACACCAATCAGATGATCAATATTATATCCCTTACGGGTCATCAGGTGTCCTCCACCCATATTCAGCCATTTTGCCTGTTTCAGCAGTTTACCAAACTTTTTCTCAACCTGAAGCAGTGTTTTCTCAAGGTCGAACGAGTTTGATTCACAAAGCGTGTGAAAATGCAGTCCGTCAATTCCTTCAGGTAATTTATCTCCGATTAATTCGGACACAATGCCCAGACGTGAGCCCGGAGCACAAGGATTATACAAATCGGTTTCCACATCCGAATACTCAGGATTGATACGTAATCCGCATGAAACACGGTTTCCGTCAGCATCAACCATAGGTTTAAACCGTTCCCACTGAGAAAGCGAGTTAAAGGTAATGTGGCTGCTGTATTTCAGAAAAGCAGGAAATTCCTTTTCTATGTATGCAGGCGAATAAGTATGAGCGGGTGAGCCCATCTCTTCGAAAGCAAGTTGTGCTTCATAAATTGAGCTGGCAGTTGAATGCGGGATGTATTCGCGAATAATCGGGAACGACTTCCACATGGCAAAAGCTTTAAATGCAAGAATAATATTAACTCCGGCACGCTCTTTTACACTTTTAATTAACTCAAGGTTTGCTCTAAGCTTCTCTTCTTCCATCACATAACATGGAGAAGGAACCTGATTAAAATCTATCATTTTATATGCATTAATAAATGTATCATACAATTACAAGACGGGCAAAACGCAACAGCAATGTTTTCTCGCCGAATGTTTCGAACTGAACAATTGCTTTGCGGTTATCGCCGGCTCCCTCGATGGCTTTAACAATTCCACTGCCAAATCGTTCATGCTGCACATGTACGCCCGGAGCCAAATCTCCTCCTGCTCCTTGCTGAGAAGTTGAGAGATTAGTTGTTGCTGCCTGTACTGGTTTTTTATTCACCTCAGAAACAGGTGAAAGTTTCTGTCTGAAATTTGCAGCACGCTGACTAACATCGGCTGCAAGTGCGTTGAAATTCGTTCCTTTGCGTTGTTGCTCTGCGGAAACAGTTTCAGCCGGAGCTGAAAATAGTGTATTACCGGTAGCAACAGCAGTATGATCTATCAGATATGTTGTATCTATATCTTTCAGAAAACGGCTTGGCGAAGTCATATTACTGACTCCGTGACGGAAGCGGCTCTTCGAATAAGTAAGCGTACAGCTCTTTTCCGCACGTGTAAGTGCTACATAGAAAAGCCTGCGTTCTTCCTCCAGTTCGCGTGCCGACATCTTAGACATAGACGATGGAAACAGATCTTCCTCCATTCCGACAATAAATACATGGCGAAACTCCAGCCCTTTGGCTGAGTGAATAGTCATCATTGTTACCTTATCGCGATCTGCCTCATTATCGGTATCCTGATCGGTTGCAAGAGAAACTTCTGAAAGGAAATCAGCAAGCGAAGGATTCTCAATCCCCTCTTCCTGCTTCATCATACAATATTCCTGTACGCCTTTCAGCAACTCTTCTATATTCTGTGTTTTTGTCTGTGCCTCAACCGTTCCTTCGCTTTGCAAGTCTGCGGCAATACCACTCATTTTAACCACAGCAAGTACCTGCTCATAAGCGGTAGTCTGTCCGGTAAGCCCTGAAAGCGTATCAATCAGCTCTTTAAAACCGGACAACTTCTTAGCCGTTCCGGCATTAATCTTCAGTGCATAATCCAGCGGTGCTGATAATACCTGCCACATGGAAGCATTGTGCATCAATGCTGCATCGGATATCTTACCAAGTGTTGTATCACCGATTCCCCTTGCAGGGTAATTAAGTATACGTTTAAAAGCTTCTTCATCGCGGGGATTGATAAGCAAACGACAGTAAGCAATCACATCCTTAATCTCTTTGCGCTGATAAAACGATAAACCTCCGTAAATACGATAAGGAATATTGCGTTTACGCAAAGCCTCTTCCATAATACGCGATTGCGCATTGGTACGATAGAGAATCACAAAGTCGCGATATTCGGCATGCGATGTCAGACGCATCTCTGCAATCTTATTTGCCACCAGATATCCTTCTTCATAATCAGAATAAGCGCTGAACAAACGGATCTTTTCTCCGATCTCATTCTCAGAGAAAACGTTTTTCTTTATTTGCTGACGATTCTTACTGATCAGACTGTTTGCTGCATCGACAATCGTTTGTGTAGAACGATAGTTTTGCTCCAGTTTAAAGACCTTACATTCCGGAAATGTACTCTTAAAATTAAGAATATTGTCAATATTTGCTCCGCGGAACGAATAGATACTCTGCGCATCATCGCCTACTACACACACTCTGTGGTGAGAAGCCGACAGCTGTTGCACAATAAGGTGCTGTGCGTAGTTCGTATCCTGATACTCATCAACCAGAATAAACATAAAACGGTTGCGGTATTTCTCCAGTACTTCGGGATGATCGCGAAACAAAATATTGGTATAAAGCAGTAAATCATCAAAATCCATGGCTCCTGCGGCTTTACAGCGCTGAGCATAAACCTGATAAATATTACGTATTTCGGGCATTTTAGAAGCAAAATCCTGTTCCATCAACTGCTGACTGGCAGCATACATACCAGGGGTGTAAAGCGCATTCTTTGCTGCTGAAATACGACTATATACTGCATTCGGCTTATAAACCTTATCGTCTAACTTCATCTCTTTCACGATTGTCTTCAGCAAGTTCTTAGTATCTGCCGAATCGTAAATGGTAAAATCTGATGAAAAACCGATATGCTCTGCCTCTGCTCTCAGAATACGGGAAAAGATGGAGTGAAATGTCCCCATCCATAAACGCGACGCAGTAGTCTGGCCAACCATTTTGCCGATACGCTCCTTCATCTCCTTCGCTGCCTTATTGGTAAAGGTAAGCGCAAGGACTGTAGAGGGATGCAAACCGCGATGAAGCAGATAGGCTATTTTAGTCGTCAGTACGCGCGTTTTACCCGATCCGGCTCCGGCAATCACCAGTGACGGACCGTCGCAATGAAGTACTGCTTCACGCTGACCGGGATTTAGTGAATTTAGAATTTCCTCCATATCTGTATTAAGATAAACATACCTGCGGATGAAATCCGCAGGTATGTTTCATACACTATTCAATAGCGTATTATGTGTATTTTGTATTCTTTATTTAATCACTTCGATTAACTCTTCCAGCGAAACAGTCATCTGTTCACCGGTGATCATGTTCTTCAAAGCTACTTTTTTTGCTGCCATTTCTGTTCCACCAACAATGGCTACATAAGGGATCTTTTTGTTATCCGCATAGCTCATCTGCTTTTTCATTTTAGCAGATTCCGGATAAATTTCTGTACGGATTCCGTACTGACGAAGCTTTGTGATCATATCCAGGCAATACTCTTCCTCTTCTTCTCCAAAGTTGACAAACATCAGCTGTGTTGTTAACAGAGAGTTTTCAGGATAAAGCTCAAGCTGGTTCAGAACATCGTAAATACGGTCTGCACCAAATGAGATACCTACACCCGAAACACCCGGAAGCCCGAATACTCCTGTAAGGTTATCATAGCGGCCACCACCTGTAATACTTCCGATCTGTACATCAAGTGCTTTTACTTCGAAAATGGCACCGGTATAGTAGTTTAATCCACGTGCTAACGTAAGATCAAGTTCGAAGTCGCAACGAATACCCAGTCTGTCTGTTTTACGAAGGATATATTCCATTTCGTCCACACCAATCTGCCCGATTTCCGAACCTGCAAGTACATTGCGAAGTACGGATAGCTTTTCTGCATTCGTTCCTTCAAGAAGGATAATAGGCTGAAGTAGTGCAATAGCTTCCTGAGAGATATCTTTCGAAGCCAGTTCTTCGTTTACTTTTTCCAGACCTATCTTATCCAGTTTATCAATAGCAACCGTAATATCTACAATCTTCTCAGGAGCTCCGATAATTTCGGCGATACCGGTAAGAATTTTACGGTTATTCATTTTAATCGACACACGGATACCAAAACGGTGGTACACCTCATCCATCAATTGAATCAGTTCAACTTCATTCAAAAGAGAATCTGAACCAACCACATCGGCATCACACTGATAAAACTCACGGTAACGACCTTTCTGCGGTCTGTCTGCGCGCCATACAGGCTGAATCTGGAAACGTTTGAAAGGAAACGAAATCTCATTACGGTTCATTACCACAAAACGGGCAAAAGGAACAGTCAGGTCATAACGCAGTCCTTTTTCGCACATTTTTGTCGCAAGTTTTACTGTATTACGTTCAACCAGCTCTTCATCAGAAATCCCTTTTGTAAAATCTCCTGAATTCTGAATTTTAAACAGCAATTTATCACCTTCCTCGCCATACTTACCCATAAGCGTTGAAAGGTTCTCCATAGCCGGAGTTTCAATCTGCTGATACCCGAACAGATGGAACACTTCACGGATAGTATTGAATATATAGTTACGTTTCGCCATTTCAACTGGCGAAAAATCTCTTGTACCCTTTGGGATTGATGGTTTCGCTGCCATATCGTATATATTTATTTTCTTTTTCTGTTTAAGTGGGCAAAGATAGACAATTTAATATACTCTTTCCACACTATAAGCTAAAAATCGAGTAGGTAGGGGGATTACTCCCCCGCCCTCTCACACCACCGTGCATGCTCTCGCACACGGCGGTTTCTTTTAACTGTTTAACCTTGCGTGATTTAATGTGAGATTATACAACCCTTCCT
>JBOFDD010000101.1:0-2674 GCA_051646645.1 Bacteroidales bacterium
TATTTCAGATTGTTGAACTGATTCATCGTATTCTGAATGCCTTGCAGACAGAAGCTTTTGGTCATTTCTGCAGCGCGTTTCAGGTAGGTTTCCTTTAGTTTATCTTCCTCTTCGGTAGAAAAATTACCCAAAACATAATCAACCTGATGTCCTTTCGGAAAATCATTACCGATTCCGAAACGGATACGCGGATAACTGTCGTTGCCCCAAATTTGCTGAATGTGTTTAAGCCCGTTGTGTCCGGCATCGCTTCCACGAGGTTTCATACGAAGAGTGCCAAAAGGCAGGGCAAGATCATCAACGATGACAAGGACACGTTCTACAGGAATGTTTTCTTTCTGCATCCAATAGCGCAGAGCATTTCCACTCAGGTTCATGAATGTGGAAGGCTTAAGAAGTACCAGTACCTTATTTTTTACTTTAACCTCGCAGGTTGCACCATAACGACCGTCAGCGAAAACAGCACCAGCATCTTCAGCTATCTGTTCAACCACACGAAAGCCAATATTGTGGCGTGTGTAAACGTATTCCGGACCGATGTTTCCGAGTCCGACAATTAAATATTTCATGTTGATCTATTTCTGAAACGATATAAAAAAGAAGCCGGGACAAGGCTTGGGATCTTTCAATCCGCAGGTCCCGTGTCCCGGCTTTAAATTTTCTGAGCGATTGGATTATTTTCCTTTTTTCGCAGCAGCAGCCATCATACCTCTTGCAGCACGAGTTAGTTTAACCGCACATACAACTGCATTCTTAGCGTTAACAAGTTCTACATTGTCAAATGCAAGTTCTCCAACCTGGATAGTTTTGCCAAGACCTAATGAAGCTACGTTAACAGTGAAGAATTCAGGGATGTTAGTGTAAAGTGCTTTAACGCGAAGTTTACGCATTTCCAATGCCAATTTACCCCCTTGTTTAACACCTTCAGCAAGACCTTCAAGTTTAACAGGAACTTCGAATACGATTTCTTTGTCTTCTGATACTTGTAGGAAGTCAATGTGAAGAACTTTGTCAGTTACAGGGTGGAACTGAAGATCTTTCAAAACTGCTTTGCAAGTTTTTCCATCTACTGTTAGATCAATAACGAAGATTTCCGGAGTGTAAATCAAGTTACGGATGTCAGCTTCTGTTACAGAGAAGTGAGTTGCTTCTGTACCGTTGCTGTAAACAACACATGGGATTAAACCTTCAGCGCGAACTGCTTTAGTTGCTTTTTTTCCGAAATCCTGGCGACCAACGCCTGATAATGAAAATGATTTCATTTGATAATTTTTTAAATGTGTTACTCAAAATTAAGTGCTTCCTTAATTTCCCATCACACGAGAGGGTATATTTTAAAAGCGGTGCAAATATACGTTTTTTCTTTGAATTGTCAATATTTCGGGGTGGATAATTGCGTGATGATCTGTTTTTAGGACTGATTTAATGCAAATTTAGTAACCTTTGCTCAAATCTTTTGCACTTACGGCCGAAAGAATCTACATTTGTTGCTTATACGATAAAATTCGATACAAACTTTTATGGCTGTAAATTTACAAGTGGATGGATTGACTAAGTCTTTTGGTGATCTGATCCTTTTTAATAATATATCTTTTGGTGTGTCCGAAGGTGAACGGATTGGCCTGATTGCTAAAAACGGAACCGGAAAGACCACTTTGCTTAATATTCTGGCAGGAAAAGAGGACTACGACAGTGGGTCGGTGGTTTTCAGACGAGACTTGCGTGTGGGCTATCTGCCGCAGGATCCGGAGTATCCGGGAGAACTTACTGTGCTGGAAGCTTGCTTTCAGTCCGATAATGAAACAGTGAGAACAATTGCAGAGTATGAACGGATTATGGCAACAGATGATCATGCTGGACTGGAAGATGTGCTTCATCGTATGGATACGCTTAAAGCATGGGATTACGAACAGCGTGCGAAGCAAATTCTCTCGCAATTGAAAATCCGCAACTTCGATCAGAAGATCTCGCAGCTTTCGGGCGGTCAGCTTAAACGTGTGGCTCTTGCAAATGTACTGATCTCGGAACCTGAATTTATTATTCTGGATGAGCCGACCAACCACCTTGATCTGGATATGACAGAATGGCTGGAGGAATATCTGAATCGTTCGCGTATTAGTCTGCTGATGGTGACGCACGACCGTTACTTCCTGGACAGGGTATGTAATGAGATTATTGAAATTGATCAACGTTCTCTGTATACATATAAAGGAAACTACAGCTACTATCTCGAAAAGCGTCAGGAGCGAATAGAGGTACAAAATACAGAGCTGGACAGAGCAAACAATCTGTTGCGTAAAGAGCTGGAATGGATGCGACGTCAGCCGCAGGCCAGGGGAACGAAAGCTAAATATCGTGTAGATGCATTCTACGAGCTGGAGAAGAAGGCTCAGCAGGATCGTGATCCGGGGAATGTGAAGCTGGATGTAAAGGCCACGTATATCGGTAATAAGATTTTTGAGATTGAACACCTGTCGAAGCGCTTTGATGATCTGGTGATTCTGGATGATTTCAATTATATATTCTCGCGTTACGAGAAACTGGGTATCGTAGGTAATAATGGTACAGGGAAATCTACCTTTATTAAAATGCTCATGGGTGAGGTTCAGCCTGATTCGGGAACTATTGATATTGGAGAGACTGTGCGTTTTGGCTACTACAGCCAGGAAGGATT
>JBOFDD010000102.1:0-5705 GCA_051646645.1 Bacteroidales bacterium
CTTTTATTAAACTTTATGGTCGAATTAAATCCGTCTTCCCTGATAGTGAATGACCCTTTTAATGAGCTTTCCTGATTTCCCGTTTTTAATATGTTTTCAGATAGAATAAAGTGCTTCTGAGCAAAATCAGCCCGAACAGATCCATCAAAACTTGTATGAACATGCTGCAACATATCACCCGATCTGTCTGTAAGAGATACTTCATCAAATCCGCATTGAAGCTTAAGTAAAGGATCATTTCTGAAAAGATCTCCGGATAAACGCGCATTCAGATTTAAACATTCTATTCCATGCATGGATTGAAGATCAAGAAATGAGATTTTACCATCTTTGATTTGTATTTTATTGAGTCTGAGATGGAAGGATGTATAGCTCAGCGGATGTTCTGGATTTTTTTGTAAATGTGTACTATCGGTTTTGAAAATGTTCCAGTTAATCTTACCATCAGGGGCAACCAGCGCATTTATTACCGGACTTACCAATGCGATCTGATTGATCTCATATCCATTTTTTTTAAAAAGAGAAGTGGGGGAGAGCACTAACTCAATTTTATGAGCAGATAACAGCGTGTCGTTCCTAAAGTCATTACATGTGCCTGTAATAGCTATGTCTTTCATATTAAAAGCGATCAGGGGGAAATGCTTTATCATATCTATACGTAAATCAGAAAATTCAACTTTTGCAAACATCATATTTTCTGCTTCTTTCTGAACAGCCTCAGCTACTTTCCCTTTTACCAGATAGGGAGTGAATATTGCAAAGAAGAAAAGAATGATAACAAATGCCACTAGTACGTTTAGAAATGATCGTGAATAGTTTTTAATCTCTGAATTCATGGATAATTGGGTGTTAGATTTGATTTTTGATTGTGATTTATTGAATTTTGTTTGATAGTTTTTCTATATGAATGCGGGAAATATAGTGATTATTAACTATACAGGCAAATGTTTCCTTTTATTGATTCCTTTTTTTGTAAAAAAATACTATATCAGGGAATAAAGTGTGAGAAAATACTTTGAGGATTGAAATCTTTCTTTACATTTGCGCCCGATTTTAGGGAACCGTACAAATCGTTTGTCTGATTTGCACGACTTCTTAACTTCTCAAAAGTTAGATTAAAAAGATACTTTAAATGTATCTGTCTTACACAGTTTATTTAATTCGATGAAGAAGTTTATTATTCCTGTAATGGGATTGCTGATGGCAATGAATTCATGTCAGCAAAAAGTAGAGAAGTCAGAAAGTGTTGAAACACATGTGTTAACTCAGGAAGAAGTGGAGCGCAGATCTCCGGATGAGATTATTGAGTTGCTAAAGACCGGTAATCAGGCTTTTGTTGAGAAGGGGCTCCACGAAAGAGATTACAATGCGCAGTTAGAGGAGTCGCTGGCTGGTCAGCATCCGATGGCAATTATCCTTTCATGTATAGACTCGCGTGTGCCAGTTGAAACGATTTTCGATAAAGGATTGGGGGACTTATTTGTAGCACGCGTAGCAGGAAACATTATTAACGCGGATATCCTTGGGAGCATGGAGTATGCTTGCGAACATTCAGGCTCGAAAGTAGTAGTTGTTCTGGGACATGAATGCTGTGGAGCAGTTCACTCGGCTTGTGAAGGCGTTGACGCAGGTAATATGACTCAGATGCTTGACAAAATTAAACCCGCTATTGATTCATGCGAGAAATGTGGAATCGAGCGTGAATCTCAGGATTTTGAGGCAGGTGTAGTTCGTAAAAATGTAGAAATTATGGTTGCCCGCGTACGCGAGGAAAGTGAAATTCTTCATGAAATGGAGGAAAAAGGACATATTAAGGTTGTTGGAGCTATCTTTAATCTCCACACCGGTGTAGTTGAGTTTATCTGATTCTAAGATTATTGTTCTTTATACGTTCTGAATAAAATAACCGATTGAGGTCATCTCGACTTTTGGGCGTTAATTAATTTTAGTCTGTTTCAAATTCATTTTTTGCTTTAAAAGCGAAGCAATAGCGGGCTATTGCAAGATAATAAAGTGAAAAATGAGGCAGAAAGAGGAAAAATTAATAACGACGTGGGGTCTTTTAGAAACTATTTTCGACGTTTACAAAAGTCGAGATGACCTCATTTTTTGTTTAAAAAAAAAGAGGCTATCCATGATTTATCAGGATTAGCCTCTTTTTTCATGTTAATGCATTGCGATATACATACCAACAAAATATGGGATTAACCAGATGCACCATACGAAAATGCTGAACCGATTGAAATGTTCTTTCGCTTTTTCGGAACCTCTGAAGTAAGTCCATACAGCCCACGATGCATGAATAAGCATCATAACGATAGCAATTACTCCGGTGATCGCATGAATCTCATTGTGTTTGCCTGTGATGATGGCTATATGAGTCATAAGAGAAGTGCCGGTTAAGTCGAAAATTAAGCCGAAAACAAAGAAAAGTACGTGCCAGCCTTTGAGCATTTTCTGAAGTCTTTCGCCCTATACACCAATCGTATAGCATACGAGTGCCATAGAAATCGAAACGACTGCCGGAAAAAGGACATGAAAAGGAATAACCGCTGTGTTCATAAAAAAAGGTTTAGGTTAGTTTTTATACACATACAACAGTTATTCAATATTTTCTGTTCGCTATTTTGACTGTGTTTTGACCTTTTTCAGGTTTTGGCAGCTATTTCATCTGTGTCATAAAATAAAGAATCTGATAATTTATTGAATTACCCCAGTAATTCCAGTTATGTGCACCGGGACATTCCGTGTAGTCATGCGCAATTCCTTCCATGAGCAGCTTTTCATGAAAAGCTTTATTCATAGGATAGAAGAAATCTTCTGTACCGCAGTCGAAGATGATTTTATACTGATTCTTCTTTAACTTGTCTGTTTGATTGAATACGGTGTAATTCTCCCAGTTTTCCGGATATTCACTCTTCCTCCCGATTCTTTTTTTGATGTTCCAGCTATCCGGGAAACTTCTGAAATCTACTCCTCCGCTCATGCTGCCGATCAAACCCCATTGTGCGGGATTATTCATCGCCAGATAGAAAGCTCCGTGCCCACCCATGCTCAGTCCTGCAATAGCTCTTTTGGTTCTGTCGGTTGAGAGAGGCAGCTTTGAATTAGCCCAGGCGGTAAGTTCGCGAGCCACATAAGTCTCGTAACGCATTGACGAATCTATGGGACTGTCAAAATACCAACTTGTAACAGCACCGTCGGGACAAATGATTATGATTCCGTACTGATCGGCAAGATTCTTAATATGAGGGACTTTGTTTACCCATCCGGAGTAACTGTCGCCGGCTCCGTGAAGCAGAAAGAGAGAGGGCAAATTATCTGTCAGCCTGTCGGGTTTTACAACAACATTTTTAATGTACTTTTTCATTGAAGGGCTATAGACAGAAACCGTATCGGTTGTGGCAGCATACGTGAGGTATGAAGCGAAATTTAGTAATAGAAGTAATAAAAAGGTTCTCATGTTTTAGTTTTATTAGTGCTTCAAAAGTATGAAATAAAAAAGAGCGAACCTATGATGATTCGCCCGTATTTTTTATTGAAGATACATGTTGTGTTTCTTTTCTTCAAGTATAGTTGTTTTATCACCATGTCCGGGATAAACAACGGTATGATCCGGAAGAGTCAGAAGTTTAGTTTTGATCGCTTCGATCAATGTCTCGAAATTACCACCCGGAAGATCGGTGCGTCCGATACTGCCTTTAAACAGGGCATCTCCCACAAATACGCATTTCGAGGTAGGAGAATAGTAGGCGATACTTCCCGGAGTATGTCCCGGAACATGGAGAGCTATAAGTTCTTCGTTGCCGAAGTTGAATTTCATACCTTCTTCGATGTTGTAACTTACCTTTGGAGTAGCATCGTTTATGCGTATTCCGAAGCGTGCAGCCGAAGTGTTATAGGCCGCAAGGAGATAGTTGTCTTCTTTGTTAGCCCCCATTCCTGCACAGAACTCAGATGTTGCGAAGTTTGCGCCAAAGCAATGGTCGAAGTGAAGGTGAGTTGAAAGAATATACTTGATTTTTAGCTCATGTTCTTCTACATAGGCTTTTAGTTCTTCTTTCTCTTCAGGATAATATGCTCCACAGTCAATAATTGCAGCTTCTTTCGAAGGTTCATCAATCAGCAGAAACGTATTTTCACTTACCGGATTGAATACAAATATTTTAATTTTCATAATCTGTAAATTCTTAAAGCGGTACGTAAATAATCTTTTTAGTCACAAAGAACTCTTCATCAAAATATGTCGAAATATCATCAACGATAGCCGAACGTCTGAACGGAGCTAATTCGGTTTGAAGATCGCCGCCTTTCAGACAGATAAGACCGTTGGCAATAGCGTTCTTTTGCTCTGTTTTAATATTCTTCTTAATGATTTTGATCAGATCAGGAAGTGGCATTACCGCACGGGAAACAACGAAGTCAAACTTCTCTTTGATCTCTTCAGCCCCACAATGTCTGAACGATACATTCTCAAGACCGATTGCCGTTGCAACTTCATGTCCCACTTTCAGTTTTTTGTTTATACGATCGTTAAGCAAAAAAGTGACATCGGGAAAAAGAATTGCAAGCGGGATACCCGGGAAACCACCGCCTGTACCCAGATCCATAATGGTTGTTCCGGGTTTAAAGCTGATAAACTTAGCAATTGCCAGAGAGTGAAGAATATGATGTTCGTAAAGATTCTCGATGTCTTTTCTCGAAATCACATTGATTTTAGAGTTCCATTCTACATAGAGATCATAAAGAGCATCAAATTGTTGCTTCTGTTTATCAGTTAAGTCAGGGTAATATTTATAGATAATTTCTTGTTGCATTTTCGTATTTAATTGATAGTTAAGTTTACTTACCGCTGCTGAGGCGCTCAATTATGCTGTTCGGTTTAAAGAACGGTTTCAGATCCGTGTAAGGAACAGATACATTGATTTGTCCCATTGAATAAGGAGCAATATCGTAGCGTGTATAAGAAAACATGATTGCTGAATCTTCGAAACAAAAGTTCTCGGTCGGTGCAATCTGCTTCACATTGAAGAACCCTGTTTCTTCTAACTCCTGAGCTGATTTTACGTTGTAATCTTTCACAAGCTGACTTACGATTACGTCAGCAATCTGTGGATAAGTGCTTTCATCAAAGATTGAGCTCAGAGTTATCTTCTTCATCCCATCAAGATCGTAATTCGAATACATGTCTGCCCCGTATCCGTGAGCACCTCCGGTGTAATCGTAGATACTTGATTTGATCGTCAGAATGTTTTCCTTATTAAAAGGTACCGAAATATCTTTCTGATGAAAGAATCCTGTTATGAAAGCAGGAGGATCTTCTTTGAAATCAGGCAGATTTTTTGCCAGATCATCCATCTGCACCCGAAAATCATTGTAGCAGGAATCGCGGTAGAATTCGATTGCCATTTCAGGGTTGTTGAATCCCCCTTCATGAACAACCATTGCATCGATAAACAGTTCTCTGAGTTTCTTTAAATCATATTTTTCTCCGCATGAAGAAGGATAAAGCATCGATATATTTACTTTACACTTGGCACTGATAGAGTCAACCCGAAGTTGTAAGCTGTCACTGATTGATAAAGTGTCGAATTTTATCTCATTTCCGGATAAAATATGCTGCTTTTCGGCACAGCTACCCAATAGTACAGACAGTACCATAAGGACTGTAATAAATAAGGGCGATTTTTTAGTCATAATAGTTA